>NZ_JATACI010000005.1 GCF_037892195.1 Yoonia sp. GPGPB17 | reverse complement strand
CCAAGCGCGCGTCTAGCAGCCTCGAACAGAAGAATAAGACCGATCAATGCCGCAACCTTGTCGGTATCATCGGCCACGCCGCCAGACCGGACGATTTTTTCATAAAAGAAAAAACCGTATAGCGCGATTGACGACCCAACGATTGCCAACGTCCAATCGACTACGGGCACATAGTGACGCGGGCTTGATTTAGAGGCCGGATACGCCATGAACGCCAAAAACACGGCAAAGCCTAAGTGGATCTGCCGGGAGTTATTGATCCAGTCACCCGGAAGTATCTGGTTTGCAACTGGCGACGCCAACAGGACCTGAAACACAGACCAAACAAGTGCTGCTGTCGCAATGAGCGTTCCAATCCAGTTGTTCGGATTTCTTGCACCTGCGTCACTGGCCGCGACAAGTTCCTGAAGCTCTTGTTCGCTCAGTTTATTTTCTTGGTCCGCTGATTGCGTCATGTCGTGTTCTCCTGTTGGTTCGAAGACCGGTGATGGGGAGAGGCGTCACCGGCCTTCTATCGGGGTGCTTTTCGTTCCCCGTGGTCGTAATTGGACCCTTTTCAGCGGGCCTCCTGCGAAAGCTCTACACTTCGGTTGAAGGCAGCTTGAGCTGTTTCCAGAATGAGTTGGTCAATGCCCGCGTCTTTTGCTTGTAATTTTTCTAACCCTGCGGCGGTCGTTCCGTTGGGAGAGGTCACCTGAACCCTGAGTTCAGCAGGTGTCTCAGTGCTTGAATCCATTAGCTTGCCACTTCCACAAACCATCGCGCTTGACAGTTTTTGCGCAATGTCATCGCGAAGGCCCAATTCTGTTCCCGCCCGAGCCAAAGCCTCGGTCAAAGCAAAGACATAGGCAGGACCGGAGCCTGAGATTGCAGTAACAGCGTGCATTTGCGGTTCGTCATCCAAAAGCACAGTCTCACCGACCGCCCGCATCAGCATATCTGCAAGGCTCACCTGATCCGGCGAAGCATGCAGATTCGGAACTAGCGCAGTCATCCCTGCGCCAACTGCGGCAGGCGTATTCGGCATTGTGCGCACGACGGGTGTGTTTGGACCAAGAAGGTTTTCGAAAGCCGACATGCTCGCACCTGCGGCAATGGAAACGAAAAGGGTTCCACCCCCTCCAAAATCACGCAACCCCGGAATAGCTTTGGCCAAAACTTGCGGTTTTACGGCAATGACCGCCACAGAGGGGGCCGGATCAACATCTATGTTCAGGTGCAACCCAATAGCTTCAAGTTCGCGCAGCCAGTCTGACGGATTTGGATCAAGAACTGTTACCTGATCTGGCGCAAGACCAGCCGATAGCCAACCACGAAGCAGGGCGGAGCCCATCTTTCCGCAACCGACAAGCAGCAGGCTATTGGTTCCGATCTTCATGCGCCGCCCTCGGCGAGTTTGACCTTTTCAGGTGCCGCCCTTGCATTCTGCTTGAATTCTGAAACGTTTGCTTGAACCAAATCCTTGTAGAGTTCTCGCAAGCGGCGCGTCATTGGTCCGGCCCCTGAATGGTCGCCAATAGCCTTACCGTCGATCGAGGCAACGGGTGTCTGCGCCCCAAACGTTCCTGTTAGAAAGGCTTCGTCGGCTCCATAGGCCTCATAGAGCGAATAGTTCTTTTCACGTACCGGAATATCGTTGGCATGACACAGATCAATAACCTTTTGCCGTGTTACACCATTCATACAGTAGTCCCCGGTTGAGGTCCAAACCTCGCCGCGCCGCACAATAAAGAAATTGCATGCGTTGGTCGTATTCACAAACCCATGTGGATCAAGCATCAAGGCCTCATCAGCTCCGGCCTGTTCGGCCTGAAGGCTGGCAATTACGCAGTTCAGTTTCGAGTGGCTGTTGTATTTGGCGTCCTGACTCATTGGAAGGCCGCGCACCTGCGGGACAGTCGCCAAACGAATGCCCTGGTTTAGAAGGCTGTCGGCAGGTTTCGAATGTTCGACAATCGCCGTCACCGTTGGTCCGGAGCGTGACAGGTTAGGATGTTGGAACGGCTTCACTTTCGGGCCGCGCGTGACCATCAAACGACAATGGGCATCTGACGTGATATTGTTCGCCGCAGCTGTCGCATTTAGGGCCTCAAGAATTTGCGACTTAGTCATCCCAATGTCGATGGAGACCGATTTGCAGCTGTTAAAAAGCCGCTGCATATGTTCGTCAAAAAAGGCCCAGACGCCATTATAGAAGCGCACGCCTTCCCACATTCCGTCCCCCAGCATAAATCCAGAATCGTAGACAGATACCAATGCCTGATCCCGCGGAACTATTTTGCCGTTAAGGAAAACCTTGATGTCCTGATTGCGCTGATCTTCTTGGGCGTCATGCGTGCTGTGACTCATAAGTTTCTCACCAGATTTAGAGATATTATTGGATTGGGTTCTCAGGGCGGCACGATTTTGCCGCCCTGAGACGGGGTTTCTTATTCGATCAGACCTGCTTCACGGAAATAGCGTTCGGCACCTGGGTGCATCGGCGCGGACAGGCCGTTAACCACCATTTCCTCTTGCTTCAGATTTGCGAAAGCTGGGTGGAAAGACGTAAACGTGTCAAAGTTCTCGAAGACGGCTTTGACCATCACGTATACTGTCTCTTCCGGGACATCCGACGTAGTGACAAATGTCGAAGGCAGACCAAATGACGGTACATCTTCGTCAACGCCGCGATACAGACCGCCGGGAATGGTGACGTTACCATAGTACGATTGGCTGGCAACCAAGGCATCAACTGCGTCACCTGCTACTGGAATAATGTTGATGTCACAGGTCGTTGCAGCCTCAAGCACGTTCGCAACTGGATTTCCGGCGACCATCAGGAAGGCGTCAATGTTGCCGTCGCAAAGTGCAGCGGACTGCTCGGCGGATTTCAATTCCGTCACAAGACCAAAATGATCCATATCCCATCCAAGCGCGCCCACGAGAACTTCTGCCGTTCCGCGTGTACCGGAGCCAGGGTTGCCAAGGTTGACTGTTTTCCCGGCCAAATCGTCTAGAGACTGGATGCCAGTGTCCTCGCGCGCGGCGATGATCACTGTGTCAGGGTGAAGCGAGAACAGTGTGCGCAGTTTGTCATCAGCACCACTATCTTCAAAAACGCTGGTGCCGTTCATCGCGTGAAACTGCCAGTCGGATTGTACAATGCCCATTTCCAGTTCGCCGTTGCGCATCGTGCGAAGGTTGTAGACCGATCCGCCGGTACTTTCGACGGAACAGCGAATGCCGTGCTCTTTGCGGTCTTTGTTGACCAATCGACAAATTCCACCGCCAACTGCATAGTAAATACCGGTTACGCCACCGGTACCGATTGTCAAAAATTCCTCAGCCTTCGCAGCGGTTCCGCCTGTCATGAAAGCCGCAGCACTTAGCGCAACAACGCCGGGACGAAGCTGTTTGCGGAGCCAGTCATATGTTTGCATTTTGATCTCCCTGATCTGTGTTTTGATCTATCCTCATACCGGTCAATGACCGGATGAGATTGGTTTCACTTCAATGAGGAAACGTGTGGATTTGCGCGATTCAATGCATCGGGCTCAGCCAGTCCCCAATGATGTTGACCATATCAGAGATTCACGAATTGTCGACAATTTAAAAAATCGTCGACAAAACGACTATTTCCTCACAAAATCTTTCACTGTCGACAATACTAAGGTTTGCCTTCATACTGAGCTTGGTAGACAGCAAAGACGTTCAAATAGGTTCGGAAGGATCTGAGCCAACCTGGGTCCGGCGGGGCTGCAAAACAATCGACGCGTTTATGTGTGCTTCACTGGCGTCGCAAAGAAGCGAGACTACAGCATCCAAAAGCTTGCAAATGAAACAGCAATCGTAGGTTCAGCCGATCCTCTGAAGGACCAAGCTCTTGAGCAGCTTCAGGAGTTGATTGTGACGGGCGAATTGGAACCCGGGTCCAAATTACTTGAGACCCAAATTGCATCCCGGTTGGGCGTTAGCCGGGCCACATTGCGCGAAGCAATGGCGCGGCTCAACGAAGTTGGACTACTGGTCTACCATCCGTATCGTGGAACATATGTTCGGGGACTATACGTCTCTGATCTAGAGGAAATCTTTTCGTTCCGAACAGGCCTTGAGAAGATGGCGTTTCAATTGTGTTGGAACAAGCGCAATCTGGTCAATCTTGCTGATTTGGAGATGCGAAATCAGTACCTGTCGAAGTGCATTTCCGATAATGACGCATATGGTGCAATCGTAAGCGAATTACACCTGCATAGTTGGTGCTATGAGCTGTCGCAACACAAGCTCCTGTTTCAAGCATGGGAGCGACTGCGGCCGAACTTGCAATTTTATTTTGCCCTTCACCAAAAAGCACATGGCCGAAGCGGCCCGCAGCGCAAATCTCATGACACGTATATAAACCTCGCTAAGGGAGACAGCCTTGAGCATATGTTGAACCATCTCGACGACCATATGCAGCAAGGGCTTGAGACGACGAAGAGCTTCCTCAGCCGGGAAAGTGACCTGCCGCCCAATAGATGAACGCAATTTGTGTGTCATCAGTTTGGAGTCTGAATTGTTGCGACAAAGCCAGGCACAAGTCGTTATCGTCGATGCAAATCCATCATCAAAGCCAGCAGATGCCATTCCCGGACCAAGGCTGCTTGTCTACAATCGACTCGTGCAATGCGCACGACGCAGCCTTTCGTGCGATTGCAGTGAATGAATTTATAGTCCCGCGACATGCTTGTCTGACCGCTCTGCGGCGAAAGCTTGGTCTCGGTTGATTTTGTTGAAAAACTCTTTGGTTTCAGCCTGTCGAAGTCGGCTATCGCGTTGATTTATTTTGAACGTCCCTAGGTCGACCACCTTTTATCCGGTTGCGGTCACCATTGGCTTAAGTTTGGCCAATTTCCGGAGGTTTTGGGCGGTGGCGGCGAGGGTAAATTCGTCCTGGACGCCACATGGGCCACGTAATCGGAGCCTGCCCAATCCAAGGATACGTTTGAGATGTGCGAAGAGCATTTCGACCTTCTTGCGTCGGGCCTGAGCCTTCGGATTGAACTCCGAGGCTGTGCAAACTCGGGCAAAGTCTCTGACAACTTCATATTTCTCTCGATGAACCGAACGCCTTTCAGCGTTAGGGCAGCACTTTGCCTTCAGCTCGCATCCTGTGCAGTCTGATTTCAATGCTCGATAGTTTCTGGATTTCCAAACTGGCGCATTCCGTTTTGGATCGGAATAGGTTCGCCAGGTGTGCCGCATCTCTTTGCCGCCAGGGCAGATGTATCGGTCGTTCTCATCATCCCAAGTGAAGTCGGACCGCGAGAAGGTGCCGTCCTTGCGTTCACCTTTGTCAAAGACTGGGATGAACGGCAGGATTTGCCGCTTCAGTGTCAACCAAACCAGATTGTCGGCGGCACCATACGCGGTATCAGCTGCAATCCAGTCAGGCTTTATGCCAAAGCGCTCTTCGGTGCGGTCGAGCATCTTGCGCATTGCGCCTACCTCGGCGGTTCTGTTCGAGCGGCTGGCATCCACATCAACGATGATACTGTGATCTGTATCGATCAGATAATTGGTAGAAAAAGCAAAGAAAGCGGGGCCTTTGCGTGCGGCAGTCCATTGGCTGGCGGGATCGGCATGAGCCGTAAACTTGGGCTTGGTCGTAGTGGCTGCACCAAAGGCTTCGTCGTTCAGCGTGTCGAGGTATTCCCGCACTGCGCGCGGTGCATCTTTGGCGTCACCTATGCGGGCTGCCCAATCACCTGGGTTGCTGGAGTTTTGTTTTTGGACATCTGCACTGATCAAACTGGCATCGACGGCAAATCCTTGGCCACCTACCAACCCTTCTTCCATGCAGCGAGCGACAGTCATTTCAAATACGTGACGTAGAAGGTCACTCTCGCGAAAGCGTCCGTGGCGGTTCTTGGAAAAGGTCGAATGATCCGGGATGCGGTCACTCAGGTCGAGGCGGCAGAACCAGCGATAGGCAAGGTTCAGATGAACCTCTTCGCACAACTGGCGCTCAGAGCGGATGCCAGAGCAATAGCCCACTAGCAACATCCGGATCATCAATTCAGGATCAATGGATGGGCGCCCGGTGTGGCTGTAGAAATCTGAAAGGTGTGACCGGATGCTGCTCAAGTCAACGAAGCGACCAATCGACCGCAACAGGTGGTTTTGGGGAACGTGATCTTCCAGCGAAAACTCATAAAACAGTGCTGCCTGCGCCTCCTGCTTCGGTCCCATCATCGCCAGATCTCCCAATCAATAAAGGAATTGAATCAGCGATTACCCCTTCGATCAAGCAAGAGTTTTTCAACACAATCGGTTCCCATCAAAACGAGGCACTTGAATGACCGGTCTGACGACGTCGGCAGCAACGCAGCGACTAGCTCGCCGCACTTGCAAATTAATGCTGCGTCAACGAAGGGCCAAAATCAAAAGTCAGGTTTGTCCGCACCTTACCTGTTACGCTGCGATCTTGCGAACGGCCGTGATTGCCCTGTCCGGTCCTTCGACCGTGCCGCGGCGGATTCAACAAGAGAGCCCAAAGTCACCGATGTTGCGCCACGTTCAAACGGCCGCGAAAGGCAGAAAACCGA
The DNA here is from genome assembly GCF_037892195.1 of Yoonia sp. GPGPB17. NCBI lineage: Bacteria > Pseudomonadati > Pseudomonadota > Alphaproteobacteria > Rhodobacterales > Paracoccaceae > Yoonia > Yoonia sp. GPGPB17. The sequence continues at coordinate 114,292 of NZ_JATACI010000005.1, read as the reverse complement.
CATTCCCCATTGATTGTCGGCAGGTCAAAAATGCACCTATTGGCACTCCCGGAAACCGCCAGCTTGACGCGAGGGATTGTCTGGGTGTGGAATGAAGAAAAATTCTATGGCCATATGCAGTGGGTCAGTACGACTGGGTAACCTGCCTTCTTTCCTCAATTGTTTGTCTACAGACCCCACTCGCGTGATCCGCAACGTGATCCTTATCTCTTTCTGCTGGGGAGAATGCGCAATTTCAACTAACCCCCTAACCAAAGTCGAGGCGTAACCATTACAGACAATTCACAACCCAACTGTCTCATTTCCGAGACATAACAGTTTTCCTGTTGGTAATCGCTGTTGAAATTGCGCCAATGAGCCGTCTCCTAAACCAGAGGAGAATCGGTGACGCGCATGAAACACTCGGAGAAAGTCATAGCATCTCTTGAGTCAAAACAGTCAGCTGCGCGCAGCCGGATCGCTGCGTCGTGGCGTCGGTCGTTTGAACATCATGGCCTCGACCCCAATACCAGACGAGAACAAAATGTTGCCACCGAACACGAGTTACTATTGCTGCGCGAAAAAGCCGACGATCTTCTTCACATTGCCGCCTGCCGCATAGACCAACTGTTTGGACTGGTCGGTTCATCGGGATGCACCGTGGTTTTGACCGATGCGGCAGGGTTCATTCTGGATCAACGCAGCAACGACGCGGATGCAGATGACTTCGTCAATTGGGGGCTGATGCAGGGCGCCAACTGGAGCGAGGGCAGCCAAGGCACCAACGGGATCGGAACCTGCATCGCCGAAGACCGCCAAGTGATCATCCACCGCGACCAGCATTTCTTTGCGAAAAACACTGCCATGAGCTGCATCGGATCGCCGATTTATGGCGCCCAAGGGGAATTGATCGGCGCGCTCGACATCTCTTCTGCGCGCATCGATCAGACCGAGAACCTGAACAAATTGATCGCCGCGAGCGTGGTGCAGACCGCGAAACAGATCGAAACTGAGACTTTCAGGGCTGCGTTTCCCAATGAGCGTGTGGTGATTGCCGCAGACACGACTGTAGATCAAAGCGCCTTGGTTGCGGTGGATTCCAACGATTGCATTGTCGGAGCAACTCGTGCTGCGCGAAAACTGTATGGCTGGGTAGAGCGATGGGGATATCAAGCCCGTCGCGGCAACGGACCTTTTTGTCGATAACGCGCAGCATCGTGGCTTTAGCCGGGCCGAGAAGGCCGCCGTGATGAAAGCGATCATCCGCGCCGACGGGAACATGTCCGTCGCCGCCAAAGCGTTGGGGGTCGGGCGAGCCACGCTTTATCGTCGGATGAACCGATTGGGCATCAAGCGCTAACACCATAGCTGACTTACCTTTGGACTGTCTCGCAGTTGAGACAATTGCCAAAGACATTGGACTGCCCCCACTGGAGCGGTTTTTGCACTTCGTAGAAGTTGCATGGCATCGTGAAAGAGGAGGATTACGATGAACGAGATGACACAAGCCCAAGCTGGGTTCACATCACCTTTCAAATCAAAATATGACAACTTTATTGGAGGAAAGTTTGTCGCGCCGCAAAGGGGAGTGTATTTTGACAACGTCACACCGATCACTGGTGCGGTTATCAACCAAATCGCGCGTTCGGATGCATCTGACGTCGAAGTGGCGCTTGATGCGGCACATGCTGCGAAAGACGGATGGGCGAAGACCTCTCCGACAGAGCGGTCAAACGCGCTTTTGAAGATTGCCGAAATCATGGAAGCCAACCTTGAATGGCTGGCAACCTGTGAAACATGGGACAACGGCAAGGCCATTCGCGAAACAATGGCAGCAGATTTGCCTTTGGCGATCGACCACTTCCGGTATTTCGCGGCCTGTATTCGTGGCCAGGAAGGCACTATGAGCGAGCTGGACGACGACACCGTCGCCTATCACTTCCATGAGCCTTTGGGCGTCGTCGGGCAGATCATCCCGTGGAACTTCCCACTTTTGATGGCAGCTTGGAAACTGGCCCCGGCTCTAGCGGCAGGCAATACGGTTGTCATCAAGCCCGCCGAACAGACACCGGCAACCATCATGGTTTGGGCAGAGCTGATTGCAGATATCCTGCCAGCCGGCGTTTTGAACATCGTCAACGGCTTTGGTCTTGAAGCGGGCAAGCCTTTGGCACAATCAAACCGGATCGCAAAGATCGCCTTTACGGGTGAGACAACGACCGGCCGTTTGATAATGCAATACGCGACCGAAAACCTAATCCCAAGCACGTTGGAGCTGGGTGGCAAATCGCCAAACGTGTTCCACAAAGACATCATGCGCGAAGACGATGCTTTCCTAGATAAAGCCATCGAAGGTTTCGTGATGTTTGCTTTGAACCAGGGCGAGGTTTGCACCTGCCCATCGCGTGCACTGATCCATGAAGACATCTATGACGCCTTCATCGAACGCTGCATCGCGCGGACCGAGGCTATCGTCACTGGCGATCCGCGGGCCCAAGGTGTGATGATGGGCGCGCAGGCCTCATCTGAGCAAAAAGAAAAGATCATGTCCTACTTCGACATCGGCCGCCAAGAAGGTGCCGAGGTCCTCATAGGAGGGACTGCGGCGGATTACGGCGGCGAATTGTCCGGTGGGTACTACATCAAGCCAACGATCCTGAAGGGCCACAACAAGATGCGTGTGTTCCAGGAAGAAATCTTTGGCCCGGTGGTGTCTGTGACAACATTCAAGGACGAAGACGAAGCGCTCAGCATCGCCAATGACACGCTTTACGGCCTTGGTGCCGGTGTCTGGAGCCGCGATGTCAACCGTTGCTACCGCTTCGGTCGAGGCATTCAGGCCGGTCGCGTTTGGACAAACTGCTACCACGCCTACCCTGCGCATGCGGCATTTGGTGGCTATAAGCAGTCCGGTATCGGTCGTGAGAACCACAAAATGATGCTGGACCATTATCAGCAAACCAAAAACATGCTGGTGAGCTATAGCCCGAACAGACTAGGCTTTTTCTAAGGCATCTATTTTGATCCCGGCAGTACCACGCTGCCGGGTTACACGTTGGGAGGAGACGGCCCGCATGGGTACGGAAACAAACACTATTCGCTGCGTCACAGATGATGCGTTGCCGAATGAATTGAACTTTGGTCAAAGGGTCACTGCAACAGACGCAGCTCGCGCATTTCTTGCCGAAATCAAGGCCGATCACGGAGAAGTACTTTTCCATCAATCGGGGGGATGTTGCGATGGGTCTTCGCCAATGTGCTACCCGAAAGGTGACTTTAGGATCGGCGCGAGTGACGTAAAGCTTGGAGAGATCAACGACACGCCCGTGTACATCTCAGGTCCGCAGTTTGAGGCTTGGAAGCATACGCAACTTATCCTCGACGTGGTGGAAGGTCGGGGCGGGATGTTTAGCCTGGACAACGGACGCGAACAAAGGTTTTTCATAAGGTCCAGAGTCTTTTCAGAAGAAGAAATTGCGGCTTTGACCTAAGCGATGCCGCGCCGGTATGAAAAGGTAAATTCTATTCTGCCGCTGCCGTCGTCTCTATCAAAAGATCATTGCATCGCTATAAGACGGCGTCGAGCAACGGGCGGAAAGCGCCAAGACCTGCCATTCGTAAAGAAATGACAAAAGGCGACTTTGTCTAAGGTTTGTGGCTGCTGTCGGCGTAAGCTGCAGCGGCGACAAATCTGACAAGGAGGAAAGCGCGGGAGGGTTTTGGTGCTATGGGGATAGTGGCTCGAAGCTTGGTCGGCCGATGGCCTGACACTGGCAGTTGACGCCTCCTAACAGTATCAATCGACTGAACAGTATCAATCGACTGATCAGTCTGTGCCGATAGCGTGGGTCGGTAATTTTTCTGTCGCCATTGGCCTTCTGTAGCGCGTGTTTCGAAGTATTGACCACAACGATTGGACCGGTGCCTGCGGATGGTGGAACTGTCTTGGCCCCCTAAGACTGTGCCACTATTTGTAGACCAAGGGAGTTACGAAGAATGGCACGGAAACGGTATTCGGATGAGGATGCGCTGAAAATACTGCGCGAGATCGATGTTCATTTGCACGATGGTCTGGATGTTGTGAGCGCGTGTCGCAAAGCAGGTATCTCGGACAAAACCTATTACTATTGGCGCAAGAAGTTTGGTGGTCTTGGTCGCCCGCAGCTGTCTGAGATGAAGGCACTGAAGAAAGAAAATGAGCGACTGAAGAAGATTGTCGCGGATCTTCAATTGGACAAATTGATCCTGAAGGAGAGCCTCGATTATTTAAAGCCGAAGGTCTGACGATTGATGGGTTGCGTCAGGCCGTGATCCACACCCGTCAAAAGCTGAATACATCGGAGCGCCGAACCTGTTCAGTTTTAAATGTGTCGCGTTCCAGCTTGCATTACAAAGCCAAGGCCCAAGATGATAACGCGTTGCGCTTGGCGGTGGTCCGTTTAGCCAAACAATATGGGCGATACGGGTATCGTAAAATCACCGAGCTGCTGCGGATCGAAGGCTGGCATGTTAATCACAAGAAAATCGAACGTTTATGGCGCGAAGAAGGGCTCAAGCTGCCAGAGCGGCACAAAAAGCGGCGGCGCCTTTACCACAAAGACACCTCAGTCATTCGCCTTCGCCCGACGCATGCCAACCACGTTTGGGCGATAGACTTCGTTCACGACAAGCTGAGTAACGGGCGTGGCTACAAGATGCTGACTGTCTTAGATGAGTTTACCCGCCAAGCACTGTGCGTTGAAGTCCAGGAAAAGATGAATTCTGATGATGTTTTGGCGGTCATGCATCGCTTGGTAATGAAGCATGGGAAACCTGAATTTATTCGTTCCGACAATGGCGGCGAGTTCGTAGCCGAACATCTTCAGGCGTGGCTTAGAAAGGTTGGCATCAAACCGATCCAAATCTATCCAGGCAGCCCTTGGGAAAACGGGTACAACGAGCGCTTCAACGGCATCCTTCGCCATGAAGTCCTAAACTCAGAATGGTTCCACAGTGTCAAACAAGCACAAGTCGCGATCAATACTTGGCTCAAAGAATACAATCACATCAGACCCCATCACGCGCTCGGAATGCGACCTCCAGTACCAGAAACCTTATTAGAGAAATCCCAAATTAGTGGCTCTGAAATTGGGGGCTAGACAGTTGCCGGATCGACAATGCCAACGATACGCTCAAAGCTACCGCTCAGTTGTGTTGCGCAAATCAATCGATGTGCGGCTTCAGTTGCATATCCTCGACCCCAAACACTCTTTAACAATCGAAAACCGATTTCGGCGTCGCCCGTTTGAACTCTCGCAAGATCCTGGGTTAAGCTGACGTAGCCGATCACTTGGTTGTCATTCCTTTGTTCAATTGCAAGACAGCCGGGCAAAGCACTTTTGGGCTGTCGCGTTGTGGCACGTTGCAACCACGTCATCTGATCGTGCTCGTTCAGCGCGCCGTTTTCACTGAACTGCATGACGTCTGGGTCAGCCAGCAACAGGTGAATTTGACTAATATCACTGATGTCCCAATGTCGAAGGCGCAGACGTTCAGTCTCAAGTGATTGCGTGTTTGGTGTCTGCATCAGCCTAATTTTGCAACACGCTACGCCTGACGTCGGCTTAGAAGCCAAACAAAGAAGATTCCACCGACGAGGCCGGTAACGATGCCGATTGGCATGTCTTCCGGGGCCATAATGGTACGGGCTGTGATATCCGCCCAGAGGAGGAAGATCGCACCGAGAAATGCTGAAGCGGGGAGTACCCGTCGGTAATCACCGCCGACCAACATTCGGGCCACATGGGGGACCATCAAGCCGACAAATCCGATAATGCCCGAGAAGGCGACCATGACGCCGGTGATCAGAGCGCCCGCAATGAAGACGGATAGCCGGAAGCGGGCGACGGGGATGCCGAGGGTTGAGGCGGTCTCATCCCCGACGGTCATGGCGTTAAGTTCGGTGGAGCGTGACAACAGCCAGGCGCCGCTGGCGACAAGGACGACTAGTGGATAAATCAGCTGGCTCCACTGTGCCAGGCCCAGCCCGCCCAGCATCCAGAAGACAACCACATGGGTCGCTTTGGGGTCGCCGAGGAAGATCAGAACGTTGGCGCAGGCCATGATGATGAAGGATACCGCGACACCGGCCAGCACAAGGCGATCCGCGCTCATTGCGTCGGCAAAACGTGAGACGCCCAGAACGATGGCTGTTGCTCCCAGCGCCCCGACGAAGGCCAGGAGCGGAACGGTGAGGAGGCCAATGAACAGACCGGTGTGCAGGAGTGCCAGGATGGACCCGAAAGCCCCACCCGAGGAAATACCCAACAGATGCGGATCTGCGAGCGGGTTGCGCGTGACGGCCTGCAGGCTTGCGCCCACCATTGCCAGACCCGCCCCGACCATCATCGCAAGGATCGCCCGTGGAAAGCGGATCTCCCAGACGATGGCCTCGTGCCCCTGGCTCCAGGTTTGCTCGATCAGTCCCGGGCTGATCTTTTTCAGAAGGATGCCCCAGACCGTTCCGAGTGGGACAGGGACCGCCCCGACCGATACGGCAAAGGACAGCGAGACCAACAGTAGGGCAACCGCACCCAACAGAACCGATGACACACCGACGCGAGGGCGAACCTGAGGGTGAGCGCTGGTGGCCTCGCTCATGGGTTATTCAGCCCAGAAGGCTTCGGCGAGCGTCTTGATCGCCTGAATGTTGCGCGGGCCCGGTGTGGCCTCGACATATTCCAGCGTCACGAAACGGTCGTTCTTGACGGCGTCGAGCTTGGCGAAAGCTGGGTTTGACATCATGAAGTCGCGCTTCTGTTCGGCGGTGACTTCGCCGTAGTTGACGATCATGATCACCTCTGGGTTCCGCTCGACAACTTCTTCCCAGGTTACCGTCGCCCAGCTCTTTTCGAAGTCGTCCATGATATTTACGCCGCCCGCAGCTTCAATCAGCGCGGTTGGCATGGCGTAACGCCCCGCGGTAAAGGGTGTATCCTCGCCGCTGTCGTAGACAAAGACGCGCAGGGGGTCGCCGGTTTCCAGTTCACTGGTAAAGGCTGCTAGCTCTGCTCGGTAGCCGTCGACCAGTTCTGCAGCCTTCTCTTCGACCCCAAAAATGGCACCAAGGTTGGTAAGGTCAATGTACATGTCATCAATGCTGGCCTTTTCCTTATCCATGATGTGGGTGCAGGACTCGGTCAGTTCGTAGACCTGCACGCCGAAGGGTTCGAGCGTTTCAGGCGTAACCTCGCCGCCGACCTTCATGCCGTAGTTCCAGCCTGCGAAGAAGAAGTCGGCGTCAGAGCCGATTATCACTTCCTTCGATGGATATTTCGCAGAGAGTTCAGGCAGCTCTTCTACACCCGCCCGCATCTCTTCATCCAGCGTCTTCCAGCCGGAAATGCCCGTGTAGCCCACCATACGGTCGGCTAGCCCAAGCACGAGCATCATTTCCGTCAGGTTCACATCGTTGGAGACTGCACGTTCTGGCGGCGCGTCGAAGGTCACGGTGCGGTTACAGCTTTGAACGGTCGTGTCTGCGACGGCCATACTCACGCTGAGGTTAAGCGCTACTGCGCCAAATGCGAAATATTTCATCTGGTTGGTCCTGTTTTAAAGATGGAATGTCATGTGTTTCGTATTGCTCGGCGCGAGGTGTTCGCGCCGAGCTGTCACGTGAAAGGCCTTCGAAATCGCGATCTCGGAGAACACGTCTTGTGGTGCGCCAAAACCGACGGCTTTTCCGTCATCCAGCAGCAGTACCTGATCGCAAACATCTGCGGCCATGTTCAGATCGTGCAGCGAGGTGACAATTGTCACGGGAAGGTCTCGGATCAGTTTCAGAACCTCAAGTTGGTGCCGAATGTCGAGGTGGTTGGTGGGTTCATCCAGGATTAAAAGCTGCGGTTCTTGCGCAAGCGCGCGGGCTACCATCACACGCTGACGCTCTCCACCGGACAGCGTACCAAGATGTCGTTCCGCGAAACCACCAAGGTCCAGCCTTTCGAACGCGCCGGCGATAATGCCAGCATCCCTTTGACCTGATGCACCCCCAAACCCAGTCCGGTGGGGCGTGCGCCCGAGGGCAACGATCTCACGAACAGTCAGCGCAAAATCTGTGGGCTGCTCTTGCAGAACTGCTGCGACCTTGCGCGCTGCGTCTCGCGCGGAAACCTTCCAGATATCGTTGTCATCAATTTTTAGCGACCCGCTTGTGGGGCGATGATACCGGTAGAGCAGTCGAAGTAGCGTGGACTTCCCTGCGCCGTTGGGACCAACGATACCGAGGACCTGACCGGGCGAGAGATCAAAACTGATTGGATGCAGGACCGGTTTGCGGCTTCTAGGCGCACACCAACTCGCGCCTTTGACGGAAAGACACGCGCCACAAGTGAGTTCCGCGTCGGAACTGCCGGAAACAGACATATCTTCAGCGATATCTTTCACGTCTCAGCCAGCATTAGGTCTGAAACTAGTGGGGATTGGCTATTTGGCGGCGGCAGTCGACCCAGTATGCTCGCTTGCAGTGGTGCTTAAGCCTATCCTTTCGCTCAAGAAAGCCCTCGGGCGCTTTCGAATACCGAGATGCCAGTTCGAAAAGTGCGTCGACATGGGTGTCATCGTCAGGGTCAAGCTCCCCGAACACATAGGTAAAACGCCCCTCAGCGGCCAATGATACGATGCAGGATCGCTTGCATTGGCTCATGCATTGCACGCCGCGTAACCGCATCTGTGGATCGTTTTCTCGCGCTAGCTTTTCGGCGACGCGACGGGCCAAACTAGATCCACCACGTGAGTCGCAGGCACCTTCGCGACCGTCGCGGCATGTCATGCAAATCGATAGGATCGGTTTGTCCGCATTCATAGCCAGAACGCCCCCACAATGTAACGTTGTAACATTGCGTTTAGTAACCGCGCTTGTTACGTATCGTCAAGAGCCGTAGTTTCAGGAGGCTATGCTGTGAAGAAACGCTCAAAGCGCGTCACCCATGCCGACCGGGTGCTCAATTACCTGCAGGCACAGAATCGTCCGGTATCAGCCTACGACATTTTGGAAGGGCTGCGAGATGACGGCGTGACAGCGTCGACAACAATTTATCGTGCGCTGGAAAAGCTTCTGGATGCAGGGAAAGTCCATAGAATCGAGTCGCTCAATGCCTGGACTGTTTGCTGCGGCGGGCATGACGGGAAGACGCCGGTTTTTGCCATATGCGACGACTGCGGAACTGTGACCGAGCATGTCGATGACGAATTTGCAGACAGTATAGCAGGCTTGTCCAAGCGAACAGGCTTCGCCGCCATTCATTCAGTTCTCGAACTTCACGGTCGCTGCAGTGACTGCAGCACATCGCCCTCTCATTGAAAGGATACCCAATGGAACAAACTGCTCAGGTTCCCGTCACCGTCCTCACTGGCTTTCTTGGGGCCGGGAAAACCACGCTTCTGAACCGCATTCTGACCGAGCGTCACGGCAAGAAATACGCTGTCATTGTGAATGAGTTCGGCGAAGAGGGCATCGATAATGATCTCGTCGTGGATGCCGACGAAGAAGTATTTGAGATGAACAATGGGTGCATCTGCTGCACCGTGCGTGGCGATCTCATCCGTATTCTGGGCGGGCTGATGAAACGCGCTGACAAACTCGATGCGATCATCGTGGAGACGACTGGACTGGCTGATCCTGCGCCCGTTGCGCAAACCTTTTTGTGGATCAGGACGTAGCGGACCGGACAAAGCTCGATGCTATCGTCACCGTTGCAGACGCCGTCCACCTCAACGATCAGTTGGGGGAGCACCACGAAGCTGAGGAACAGATCGCCTTTGCGGATATCGTGCTTTTGAACAAAACCGATCTTGTTGAAGCAGATGGTCTGGGCCGCGTTGAAGACCGCATCCGCAAAATCAACCCATACGCCAAGATTATCCGCACCGAACATTGCGGCGCGGATCTAGAAGAGGTGATTGGACTGAACGCCTTCAGCCTTGATCGCGTATTGGAGGTCGAGCCTGACTTCCTTACATCGGACCATGACCATGAGCACGATGATGACGTGAAAAGCGTATCACTGACATCCGATGTTCCCCTCGATCTCGAAAAGTTCCAGACGTGGTTCGGGCAACTCTTGCAGACCCGCGGGCAAGACATTCTGCGGTCGAAGGGTATCCTCGACTTCAAGGGCGAGGATGATCGTTTCGTCTTCCAAGGCGTCCATATGCTGATGGATGGCTCACCCATGGGGTCCTGGCCTGCAGGGGCGCGCCAATCGCGTATCGTCTTTATCGGTCGTGACCTCGACACCATGGGTCTTGAGGACGGCTTCAACGCATGTCGAGCGGCATGACAGCCGAAGCCGTTCGAACCAACCCTCGGCGGGCTTGCTTCGCTTCCACGCAATTGGAGCGAGAAGGCCTGAGCCTGGACACTGGCGCGCCTGTAACAAGCTCGGTTGTCGTGGGCTCGTCCATCGCGGCTGGACTGGGTGACGGCACAATCCTCATCTTCGAACCAGACAGCCCGCCCAAGATGCTTGAAGCCCATCACGGTGCAGTTCTTTGCATCACGGCCGATCCAGAAACGAACTCCATCTATACTGGCGGCGACGATGGACGATTTCTAAGAACCTCTTTGGACGGCACAGTCGAAGAGATCGCGAGTTTTGGGAGCCGCTGGGTAGACTGCGTGGCGGCAGGACCAAAACTGTTCGCCTGCTCTTCCGGAAAGACCGCTACGGTGTGGAGCGAAGGCGAGACGCAACCGCTTAAATTCGAACATCCAAGTACCGTCGGGGGACTGGCCTTCGACGCAAATGGGCGTCGCTTGGCCGTTGGTCACTACGGCGGTGCTACGATTTGGGAACGCGGCAGTCGTCGCTGGGAATCGACCAATCTCAAATGGAAGGGATCCCATGGGGCGGTAACTTTTAGTCCCGATGGAAAATGCGTCGTGACGTCAATGAACGAAAACGCACTGCACGGTTGGCGTTTGCGCGATAAGGCAGACATGCGAATGTCTGGTTATCCAGCAAAGGTGAAAAACTTCATATGGATGGGCAGCGCACCTTTTCTGGCGACGTCTGGGGCCGACGAAGCCATCTGTTGGCCGTTTGATGGCAAGGATGGTCCGATGGGCCGCTCGCCCGCAACCTGTTGTTATGGTGGAAAGCAAGTCTGCACTGCTGTGACAGGTATGCTTGGCCATGATGCGCTCCTCGCAGGCTTTGCCGACGGGGCAGTTTTGGCCGGTCGGGCATCTGAAGACGCAGAGGACTTTGTGGTGAAGGGATCCAGCGGCTCTCCTATAGCGGCGCTTGCCATTACGTCGGACGCGTGGCTGTTCATCGGCGAGGAGTCTGGCCGCATTCTTTGGGTACGATTGGGCGGGAGCGAAAAATGAAGAACATGTTTGCACCGCGCGAACGGTCGTCAGGGCGTGCTGCCGAAATCAAAGCCTGGGTAAGTAAGCAACTAGGCCTGGGCGAAAACGATCTGGTGTCTGTAGCGGAACTCACGTGTCACGAGCCGGATTGCCCACCGGTTGAAACCGTTGTGACAGTGCATCGGAATGACGGCGAGCGAGAGACCTGGAAGATCCACAAGCCCATGTCGGAAGTCAGCCAGTCGGACGTAAGCGCTTCGCTACCCAACGCAAAAGCCCAGTTTTGATACTGAGATGACAATCAGTGCGTCTGGAAATACTCGATAGTAGCCATTCATGAAAAAGCGTAAGAGCCCCTGCATCGATGTTTGTGAATTTACTGGCCCTAGTGGCTGGTGCCTTGGCTGCGGCCGCACGCGGGACGAATGTGCCCGGTGGAAAAAAATGAAACCCTATGAAGCGAACATCATTGAGAAGGAACTCGTCCTTCGCCTGTCAAAAATGACCCAACTGCCTGAGGAGCAGTAAGGCTAGTGGGTTGGGTGTGAAAAGCGCCCTGAGAAGCTGAAATTAACCCTTCCGCAGTCAGAATGCGACGGTCGCATTTTCCGCGTATCGATGGTTGTTCAGCTTGACAACCAAAGAGCATTTCGTAGTTGGCTGTTTAGGCAGGATTTCAATGTCCGCTCTGAGGAGACGCACTGCATCGCTGCGATGCCCGTGCTGCGAGAGCAAATGAATGCTGCGATAGCAATAGCCGCATCTGCACAAGTCCGCTTTGTCCGCAAATCGCCCGCTCACCTGAGCCGGGACGAATGGCAGGTGTACGGAAAATGGCACCTGCACTGAGAAAGCTGACGTATCAGTCAAATGACATGCGTTTGGGAGCGAAAACGTTTCTTCGTTGCATCAGCGAGAGATCGCATTGCGGGTGGGCCGTGCGAGTCTATACAGACTATTTCATCCCCAGCCATAAGCGGCTCCGTCGTGGCCGCTCGGGCGAGGATCGTCCCCCGAATGGGCGGAGACCTTGTGGCTCCGGTCGGCCCACCGACGAGAGCTGTCCGTCGCAGACGGCGCCCCAAACACCTCTTTGATTTACGTGGCGGCTTGAATTCAGCCTTCAAACCTGGCGCAAAAGACCCAAGGCATCGTCGTATGCGCTATCGACCAAGTGCTGGTTTTGCTCTCGTAAGGCCAGCTGAGCGATGCTCGACGACACATAATCTCGCGACAGAACGTCGATCCTGCTGATGGTCTCACGCACATAGTCAGGGATGAGGGCCAGCGCCGCGATCACATCTGTGGTGTCATTGGTGGCCGCAGCTGCGGCAATATCAAAGATGTCGCGAGGCTGGATCCGAGACCCTCGATAACGGACCTTTTTGGCAATGATCTCAGGCACGGTTTCAAGGGCGACTGTGCGCCCTTCGATGGTCCGGATCGATGTTGGCGCCTCAGTCACGTGTCCCGTCACGATGAAGTCGATCTCACCGATCCCTTCAAAGGCGATTTTCAAATGGCCAGTGCCGTCACCATTGTAAGTTGCCTCACCAAGCATGAACTGCCGCTCTGAAACGGTGGCCTCAACATACGGAAGGAGTTGGCGATCATCCAGGAACAGGTCGATGTCATGGCTCTCGCGGTGATCGATCTGGATCATCATCGCTGTGCCACCACCAAAGGACCACCTTTAGGGGGCCAGGGCCACGGATTGGCCCGACCAGTTCGCAAATGCGGTGGCCGTGTTGTGGAGCTGTTCTTCGGAAATCCCGAAGGCACCAGCGAACGCTTTTTGATCCGCGGCAGGGGTTTCTGTCAGAAAAGACCCAACATGAGCGAGCTTGATGTCAGCCGTCGCGATGGCCATAGCCAACTGATCCGCATCCAGCATTGTCTGGTACGGAGCGTTCACTGTGGTCAGTATCGCTGTGTGCATCGCTTTGGTCATAACCGGGTAAATATACGAAACAGGGGGTTAATTTCAAGTTGGCCGACCGACTCGGCCAATGGCAGGGCGCTGCGCTGATCTAAGTGCACCAATCTTTCTAAGCAAATTCAGAGCGCAAACACACGCGCCAACGGCTCATCTGGGGCGCCGCCATCGAACCTCGGGTGTTAAATCTGTGTTATTATAAAGGGTTACGGATTGAAAAGTATCGATTCAACCCATGATATCAATAACTTACGACGGGCGAGGTGGGCGATAAGCCACCAAAGGGTGTGTGATCGGCCACTGATTGGTGTGTCGCAAGCCAATGCGCTGATTTCATTGAGAAAACCGAATCAGAGTGATCATGGGTGGGCGATAAGCCAACAATTTGACACGGTGGGTAATAAGCCACTAGTGTGTGATAAGCTAGTGCGGCAGAGAATCGGTGGGTGATAGGCCATTATGGTGACAGAGGTGGGTGATAAGCCAGTGAAGCGGCTGGCCAATCCGTTGCTGCCGGATCGGTTTCAGCAACCGCATCTCTTCATTTGAGACATCTTCGATGCCGCGCCCAAGAGCGATATGGCCGGTATGAAGCATCCGGTCTTCTCGATCTCAAAGAAGCCGGATCATCAGACGCGCCGCTATGATAATGGCGAGAACTACATCGAGATTTCGCCCTCTGCGAAGGGAATGGCGACGGTCTTTGATCCTGGCATCCTGATCTTCTGCATCTCGCAACTGATCGCTGCCCTGAATGAGGGGCGGGACGTGTCCAAGACGGTGAGCTTCAAAGTGAGTGACTACATTGTCGCGACGGGGAAGTAAGCCGGGGGCAGCGCCTATAACCGCGCTGAAGAAGCTCTTGAGCGTTTGCGCGGGACCACGATCAAAACCAACATCCATACGGGTGCCGAGCGTCAATGGAATGTCTTTGGCTTGGTTGAAAGCGCGAAAAAGGTGCGCAGAGATGTCGACGGGGTGCTGCAGGAGGTGCAGGTCACGCTGTCGGATTGGGTCTTCAATGCGATTCAGGCGAAAGAGGTTCTGACGATCAGCCGGGACTATTTCCGACTGAAAAAGCCGCTTGAACGTCGGATGTATGAGATTGCGCGCAAGCATTGCGGGAAGTCGGCCGAATGGCGCATTGGCTTGGAGAAGCTGCGCCTGAAATGCGGATCTCAATCGTCGCCAAAAGAGTTCAAGCGTTTAGTCAGCAACATTATCGCAGATGCCGAACAGCATGACTATTTCCCAGACTATGACCCGTCATTGGACGGCAACATCGTGGTGTTTCGCAGCAAAGGCACAGTGCCGGTTCCGGTGATTGAGGTTTATGAGGGCAAACTTGACCCAGAAGCCTATCATGACGCGCGGACGGCAGCGCCGGGCTGGGATGTGCGCATGATTGAGCAGGAATGGCGAGCGTGGTGCGGCAAGGAAGAGATTGAGCCCAAGCACCCGAGCCGCATTTCATCAAGTTCTGCCAAAGCTGGTTTGAAAAGCGCGGTAAACCTTAAGCCTCCCGTGAGACTGGCCCACGCAGGCCCATAGAACCTATCCAACAGGCGCGTCCAAACGCCAATGGAACCGCTACGCGTAACGAGTTGGAAACGCCACGGCGTATTCGACATGGCTCGACACCGAAGTAGAAGATCTGGCAAGTCCGTGCTAGGTTTTCTCCCAAAAACCGCCAAATAAGGAGGCTCTGTGGTCGATCTCGCGGACGTTGACGCGCATGGATGGTCACGAGCGCCCCGAAAGAGACCCAAGAACCGCAGAAAATCACCGGCAATCAGAGAACTTTGCCTCACAGTCCGCGTCTCCGGTGCAGGCCGATCAGGCTGCCGATCAGATTAAGTTTGCCGCGATTATGCGCCTTGATCATCCCGCGCAAGGCCCCGCCGGGGTTCATGACGGGAGCTGTCGGGTGATCCCGGTTCGCATCAAGAAGCATGACACAAAGAGCGGCCGGGACGCGCCCCATACGGTCGCAAGCAGCGGCCCAGGCTGTAATATTAATCCCGAGTGGCGCGACCCTAGCATTCGCCGCTTCGACAAAGGCGTATTCCGGTCGGTCGCCACTTCGGACCTGCATCTCGAATTTGAAGTCCTCGCTCGCTAAGGTGACCGCATGATCCAGTCCGTATTGTCCTGAGAAAAGCTCTTGAAGCGCCAAGGTTTCCGTCTCAAGCTCTTTTTCTTTGCAATCGACGGGTCCGGTAGGACCCGGAGCAGAATAATTTGAGTGCGCGGGCTTGCCCGCGCTCCGTTTATCGACATTGGCGTTACATTTTTCAGAGATATTCATCTGAATGTCCTCTTGTATAAAGGACCGGAAGGTATCTTCCGGTTCACAAGAAGAATCAGCATGGTTTTCGATCCAAACTGTCAGCCTTGTGCACAGGTCTGTTGCCGCGTCGACATGCTGAGAAAGCCGGGCTTCGCTCATACTCAGAAGCGTATCGGTACGGGGCCATGTTTCACGCTCGGCGATCATCTCCTGAACGTCGTCGGACAGAAGATCGTCGGGTGACAGACGCGCCAGTTCATCGCGGAAGGTGGCCCACTGGACACTGCGTGTCGCTCTGAGGGTCTTCTCAAGTGTGCGGAGATGGCGGGTCGAGATCCCGAGCTTCTGGGCAAAGCTCTCCTGGCGCCCGTAGAAAATCGGCTCCTTGCCAGGGTCGATCCAGGCGTCAGCCTCGGTGCATCCGATCAATCGTGTGAGAATGTCGGTGAGCCGCGGGCCAAGCCCGATGTCGCGGCCAATATCTGCCATCAGCGCGATCACATCGCGTCTGGAAAATCCCGGTGGAAGGGACGGAAAGGGGTCTGTCCTCATATTCTTGTCCTCTCATCTGCTCGTTGGACAAGACGGCGACAGGCAAATCCTCATTGTTCGCACAAATGCGTTTTTGCTTGCCTGTATGATTCTGGGGGTGTTATGTTCATCTCGATTTAACACGATGCAGAGTTGGCGCTCTGTGATCATAGCGCCTCCGGAAGGTTCACCGCCTTGCGGGGTTTTGCTTTTCTAGGGCTCTGGTTCTCCTTTCATCTTTGGGCAGACAGTCGCTGCCGGTTTGGTTGGGTATGGACCCAGGTCTGGCCTAATGGGGTTTTGATGAGCCAGACCAAGACGAACTTCACCTGTTCGCACGGATGCGTTTTTTCTTGATCGAAGGGGCAGGGGGTGGTAAAACCAGATCAACAGCACCGCTGATCGAGAAGTTGGCGCTTCTTGGTTTTTGAGCCCCTCGTTAAGGCCGCCGCCTTGCGGGGGTTTGCGTTTTTGGCTGCTCGCCTTCTGCCCCCTTTCGGTTCTTGTTTTGTACAACAGGCATACTATCTCTAGCTGCCTGTCGTAAATACGGTTTTGTCTTGGATCAGCGCCACCATATTTAGTAGTTAACCTGCTCGAAGCCGTAATTTCCTTCATAATCACGCCATTCCACGAAAACAGAGCGATGGAAGATGCCGGGGCAGTTCGAGCCAAAACCTGCCGTTCCAACATGCGCCTCTGGCAGAGCGGCGACAGAGCTTCGTGTCCAACGGAAATCGCCTTGTGTACCATAGGTGCCCATGCGGACGTTATCTGACCGATTGCAATCACCGTCGCTACCAGACTCCCACTGGCGCACATAGCGCGCATCGAAAACGCGAATGGAGCGAACGAAATTGAACTCTGCTCCGCTGATGTCGATGTCCGCTCGATCTTGGACAAGCTGAAGTGCGAACCCCTCCGGCAATGGAGCCGCGTTACCACCGGTCAAGCGAACAACGGCGGGTTGCGGCTCCATGCCGTCCGTGAGTGGGGGCGCTTGAAATGTCGGGGCAGGTGCCCCGGCCATTCGGCCATCAATGCCTGTGACTGGGGTGCCTGCCTCATCCACGGGGAAGGATTGCAGCGGCGCGGTTTGCTCCAGCTCGAAGAAGATTTCGTAAATCCGTTCGCTGGTCAAAGTGTCGGGATCGACGGTGTAGGCCGCGCCCGTAGGGCAGCGCCATATCTGCAAGGGTGGTTCGACAGGCCATGGTGTGATGCGGCGAATGAATTCGACGCGGGCTCTTGCGCAGGGAACGGATGCGGGCCATCCACCGGATAGGCACAAGAGAATGGCGCAGTCGATTTGATAGGTCTGGGCCTCGGCACGTTGCGGTGCAGCGGTGATGCTGGCTGCTGCGAGCGCTGCAACGGCCAAGGCTGAGGATTTGAGCATATTCAGCATGGGGCCTCCTTGATGCGCGCGTGAGAGACTTCTTTCAATAATACGGTTTTCGCAAAATAATACGGTTTTGATAAGTCTCGTTAAACAGCGCCTAGGTTTGTAGGTCGCACTGGGCAGCGCTTGAAAATATCAATCTTCTACGGAAAGGAGTGCATTGTAAATTTTCCTACACAGCGGTATAAAGGGCTTGCGGGAGAGACGATTTGATTCGTCGCCGAAGGAGCAACCGCCCCGGAAACTCTCAGGCAAACGGACCGCGCAAAGTACAATTCTCTGAAAAAGAGGGCTCTGCCTTCTGCCGATGGTGTAAACGGGCAAGCTCGTGAATCTCTCAGGCCAATGACAGAGGGGGCAACTTAACTGCCGCATTCAGCGGTTTAGGAGTTGCCATGATTGCAAGACCAGGAACTGTCGCTGTGATTGGGGCCGGAGTGACCGGCGTTACCACGGCCTATCAGTTACTTAAACGTGGGTTTGATGTGACCCTGTTCGAGCGTAACAGGCATGCCGCGATGGAAACCAGTCTAGGCAATGGCGGCCAGATTTCGGCGTCCAATGCGGAGGTGTGGAATTCTTGGGCCAATGTAAGCAAGGGCATCCGGTGGATGTTGACCAAAGACGCGCCATTGCTGGTTGGCCCGTACCCCAGCTTTCACAAGATCAGTTGGATGACGTCTTTCCTGCGGGCCATCCCGAGCTACGAGAAGAACACTATTCGCACCGTCGAACTTGCCTTGGCCGCACGCGACGCGTTGCTCGGCATGGCGGCGGATGAAGGCATAGACTTTAATCTTGAAAAGCGCGGAATTCTGCATTTCTACGAAACAAAGGCAGAATTTGAGGCAGCGGCGCGGGTCTCGGAACTGCTGGCCAAGGGTGGATTGACGCGCCTTCCGGTGACGACGGAAGAGATCTCCGCAATCGAACCGACACTGAAAGGTGTGGGCTATGCTTAAGCTTCTATACTGAGTCCGATTTCACGGGTGACATTCACAAGTTCACCACTGGGTTGGCGGACGCTGCAGAAGCACAAGGCGCGACGCTGCAGTTCGAAACGGATATTCTTGATGTTGCATCGACTGATGCAGGTATGCGGGTGGATTTTGGGGTCGAGGGCGCGAAAGATAGCGCGATCTTTGACCGGGTCGTGATCTGCGCAGGCGTGATGTCTAAAAAGCTGGCTCGTCGTTTAGGCGAAAACGTGAACATCTATCCGGTTAAGGGCTACTCGATCACGGTCAACCTGAACGATGAAAAGGCCCAGAACGCCGCGCCTTGGGTCAGCCTACTGGACGACAAGGCAAAAATCGTGACGAGCCGCTTGGGTAAAGACCGTTTCCGGGTGGCAGGCACCGCTGAATTGTCTGGTTACAACCGCGACATTCGACAAGCGCGGATTGAACCCCTGGTTAAGTGGTGCAACCGCCACTTCCCCGAGATGAGCACGCGCAGCGTTGTGCCATGGTCAGGTCTGCGTCCAATGATGCCGAATATGCTGCCGCGCGTTGGTCCAGGCAAAGACCCGCGCGTTCTTTTCAACACGGGACACGGCCATCTGGGTTGGACGCTGTCGGCGGCTACGGCCTGCATGGTCGCCGACATGGCCCAAAAGCAAGCTGCATAAGGAATTGCCAATGAATATCCCAACCTATGAAGATATGCTTGCCGCGCATGAACGGATCAAACCGATTATTCGTCGCACGCCTGTGCGCACATCGGATTATCTGAACGATTTGACCGGTTGCAACCTGCTATTCAAATGCGAAAACATGCAGGAGCCCGGCGCGTTCAAGGTTCGCGGTGCCTGCAATGCGGTCTTTGGCCTGGATGAAGCACAAGCGGTCAAAGGTGTCGCGACCCATTCATCCGGAAACCACGCGTCGTGCCTGTCATATGCAGCGATGAAGCGAGGCATTCCCTGCAATGTGGTTATGCCAAAGACGGCGCCACAGGCGAAAAAGGATACTGTCCGGCGTTATGGCGGGGTGATCACGGAATGTGAGCCATCGACAACGTCTCGCGAGGCAACGTTCGCAGAGATCCAAGCCGCGACAGGCGGTGATTTCGTGCATCCTTACAACGATCCGCGCGTGATTGCTGGTCAGGGCACCTGTTCCAAGGAGTTCATGGAGCAGACGGACGGTCTGGATGTCGTGATGGCACCGATTGGCGGCGGCGGGATGGTCTCTGGTACCTGCCTGACGCTCTCGACGCTTGCGCCGGAAACGCAGATCATCGCAGCAGAGCCTGAACAAGCTGATGACGCGTATCGCAGTTTCAAAGAGGGGCACATCATTGCTGACGATGCTCCAAAGACCATCGCCGACGGACTGCTGGTGCCTTTGAAGGAACGCACTTGGCATTTCGTTTCCAAATATGTGAGCGACATTCTGACCGCCTCGGAAGAGGAAATCATCGAAGCTATGAAGCTGACATGGAAGCATTTGCGCGTGGTGATGGAGCCGTCTAGTGCCGTGCCTTTGGCAACACTTCTGAAAAACAAGGAACGGTTCGCGGGCAAGCGCGTCGGGATAATCATAACTGGTGGCAATGTCGATCTAGACAAGCTGCCTTGGACCAAAGGAGTTTAATGATGCTTGATCACTCACACCTCGAAGGCCTCGAAGTCGGCTATGATGTGCCTAAGCCCTACCCGGAATGGACGAGGCAGATATTCAGACGCCAGCCCTTGTGCTGGATTTGGACGCGCTGGAAGCAAATGTCAAGAAGATGGGCGACTATGCCAAGGCCCATGGCATGCGCCACCGCGCACACGGCAAGATGCACAAATCGGTGGATGTGCTTAAGCTGCAGCAAGAACTTGGCGGTGCGATTGGTGTGTGCTGCCAGAAAGTCTCTGAGGCAGAGGTTTTCGCCCGCGCGGGGATCAAAGACGTTCTGGTTTCCAACCAGGTACGCGACCCTGGAAAGCTAAACCGCTTGGCGCAACTGCCCAAGTTCGGTGCGCGCACGATCGTCTGCGTGGACGACCTTGAAAACGTGGCAGATCTATCGGCCGCGGCGCAAAAGCATGGTACCGCTTTAGAGTGTTTTGTCGAGATCGACTGTGGGGCAGGCCGCTGCGGCGTGACGACCACCCAGGATGTTGTCGCCATTGCACGTGCCATTGACGCGGCGGACGGCCTAAAGTTTGCTGGCATCCAAGCCTATCAGGGCGCAATGCAACACATGGACAGCTTTGAGGACCGCAAGGCCAAATTGGATATCGCTATTGGCATGGTCGAAGATGCAGTTGCTTAGGCCTGAAATCCGTTGGCCTCGACCCTGAATTGGTTTCCGGTGGCGGCACCGGCTCTTACTATTTCGAGAGTAACTCGGGTGTCTACAATGAACTGCAATGCGGGTCATATGCGTTCATGGACGCTGACTATGGTCGTATCCAAGACAAAGACGGCAAACGGATCGACCAGGGCGAATGGCAGAACGCCTTCTTCTTGCTGACTACGGTGATGAGCCACGCCAAAGCCGACAAGGCGATCTGTGACGCGGGTCTGAAAGTGCAATCCGTCGATAGCGGTCTGCCGTTCATATATGGCCGGAAGGATGTCGAATACATCAAATGCTCCGACGAGCATGGGGTGATCGCTGATCCAGATGGTGTTCTGAAAGTCAACGAAAGGCTTAAGCTGGTGCCGGGACACTGCGACCCGACCGCCAACGTACATGACTGGTATGTCGGCGTGCGCGGCGGCAAGGTCGAATGCGTTTGGCCGGTCTCCGCGCGCGGCAAAGCGTACTAAGTCCGGATCCTCCTCCCAGATCGTAACCGGACTAACTTGCGGGGTGGCAGTGCCGCCCCGCTTTATTACAAGGATCTGCTAAATGTTCATCGTTCCCGAAAATCTGATTGCTTAGCCTCATGACCAGAGCTTTAGCCTTTGACGCGGTGGAAGCTGTGTTTGCCAGCATGTCTATGCGGGTCGCCTATAACTTTCCGGTCATCCGCGAAGCCATCGGGCATGAAGATGCTCTTTATGGTTTTAAGGGAGGATTTGATCGTGCCTAAGCAATGTTCTAGGGGTTAAGGCAGGAGGATACTGGCCGCACAACATGGAACGGCGGCAGGAAATCAACCACCAATCCTCCATTTGCCTTTTTGATCCAAACACTGGGAAACTCCATGGCATTGTGGGCGGCAATCTGCTGACCGCGCTGCGAACAGCCGCGGCATCTGCTGTTTCGATCAAGTATCTCGCGCGTCAGGACGCCAAAATTCTAGGCATGGTAGGCGCGGGGCATCAATCGGTGTTTCAGCTTCGGGCGGCCTTAGAGCAGCGCGACTTCGAGAAAGTGATCGGTTGGAACCGCAGCCCTGAAAAGCTGGAACGCTTGTCCAAGGTCGCGAGCGACGCGGGGCTCGAGTTTGAAGCGGTTGCAATTGAAGACATGCAAAAGGCAGATGCGATTATCACCATCACATCCTCCTTCGCACCATCACTCATGGCAAATCATGTCTCAGCCGGAACGCATATCGCGTGTATGGGCACCGATACCAAGGGAAAGCAAGAAGTTGCTGCGGCAGTGTTCGGAAATTCTAGTGTATTTGCCGATGAAATCACGCAGTCCGTGACAATTGGCGAAGCGCAGCATGCCATCACGCAAGGCATAGTTGAAGCCACGGACATCACCGAGATAGGGCAGGTCATAAACGGTAAACACCCAGGTCGCAGGTCGGATAGTGAGATTACCCTCTTTGACGGCACCGGCGTTGGGTTGCAGGATTTGGCCGTAGCTTCGCGTGTCGTCGAGCTGGCCGTTGCGCAGGGCTTAGCAACCGAGGTAGCGTTTTGAACCAGAGCAATCTTGGCGATTCAAAAAATCCCTGAGTCGCCAATCAAGCTCTCCATCTCAGCGATGCGCTTTCCGGTTTGATCCGGAGCGGATCTCTGTATTTGGGCGACCATAGATTCAACCAAAAAATTCAGCGCTACCATGGAGTCCCAGCTTGAAGGCGCTTGGACGGGCGCGCGGAAACAGATGTCTGCGTCATTCTCGATGGGTGATCCCCACTGATCGGTAAACAACATGATCTTGGCTTTCCGTTTCTGGGCCAGTCGGGTCAATCGTGCGATCTTTTTCTCATATCTGCGGATATCGAAAATGATGAGCACCGAACTTTCATCCATATCCAGAACGGATTGCGGCCAAGCATTCTGTGACGGATTCAGAAGAGTAACGTTTGGCCGGATAATATGCAGGTGATTAGCGAAGTAATGCGCTATAGGCCAAGTGATCCGTCCACCGATCAGTTGAACGCGTCGAGACGGTTCCGCCAGCAGTTCAGCCGCCTGATCGAACAATGGGAAATCAATCTGATTGATTGTGTTATTAACATTTTCGACGACAACATGCGCGAATTGGTTCACAATATGATCGTCCTTCGGGTGCTCAGGCTGCGCCTTGAGCTTTGCAAGCGGCTGCTTAATGCGTTCAGCTAGTTCGAGCCGCACAGCTCCGTGCAGGTCTGGGTACCCATCATATCCAAGCTTGCGCGCTAGGCGGATGATTGTTGGGGTAGAGACTTCCGCCGCGTTTGCCAACTTCGTAATTGATTGAAGTTCAATCAATAGAGCTGGGTCGCGCAAAAATGGAATGACCCGGCGCTCGGCGGCTGTGAAGTCGCCTTTATGTTGTTCGAGAAGGTCTCTTACCAGCATATCCTGCCCACTTTGTAATCATCGCTACGAGACTATCACATATTGTAGCCAGTAGTACAGAATGCGGTTGACCGAATTTTGCCTTCATGTAAATTGTTCTACAACATGAATCACTCTGAAGGCAAACATGTCACGGCCTTGGACACCCATCCAGCTTCAACGTACGAACGGGCAAGCCCCGATCGTTCTGATTTGTGAGCATGCTTCACCTTACATCCCGGATGATTTCGACTTTCCAGGCATTGGAAAGATTGATCCATCATCCCACGCTGTCTGGGATATTGGTGCACTTAGAATGGCTCAGAGTCTGTCAACAGAATTGGACGCGCCACTTGTTTCCTGCGGCACGTCGCGTTCTCTCTATGACTGCAATCGCCCCTTTTCGGCAAAAGACTGTATTCCCGCAAAGAGCGAAGAAATTGCTTTTCCGGGCAATGAGCAACTGACGGAACATGAGCGTAAAACCCGTCGCCGCCTCATTCATGATTTGTTTCATTCGGCAGTTGAAGGGCTCATCGAAAATCAGGTTGAGCGTGTCGACAGCCCTGTTGCTGTAATAACGCTGCATTCTTTTACACCTGTCTACTACGGCCGCCCCCGGGAGGTTGAGATCGGATTTTTGTATCACGGAAATCCTACTTTGAGCGAAGCGGCATGTCGCGTTGAGCGGATCAATGACCGTTACAACGTCGCCTTGAATGCGCCTTACGGCAAGGAAGATGGCGTTACCTACAGCATATGTCGACATGCCGATTCCAACCGTCTTCATTCGACCATGATCGAGGTGCGCAACGACCTGATCAGAACTGATGATCAGGCGGCGAATATGGGGTGCCATTTAGCGTCGACGCTGCGTGAAGCTATTGCGCATTTGGATAAGACGAGGGCAGCATGAGATTTTTGCTCGGTTATTCGCGCGCAGTGGATCGCATGAATCACGCCATTGGTTTGGTGGTGATGTACGGGGTCTTTGTGCTCATGGCGATTTTGCTTTGGTCTTCAATCTCCAAGACCTTTTTTGTTCCCTCGCTCTGGACGCTGGAGATGGCGCAATTTGCTATGGTTGCCTACTATATGTTGGGCGGTCCCTATTCGATCCTAGTAGGGTCCAATGTGCGAATGGACCTTTTCTATGGCGCTTGGTCGCTGCGCCGCAAGTCAGCCATCGACGTGATCACGGTACTCTTTCTGATCTTCTACATAGGTGTGCTGCTCTACGGCGCATTGGGGTCGACCGCATATTCACTCGGCTATTGGGGCACCGCGCCGGTCGAATATTTCCTTGGCCTGATGACAGGCACGGAAGACATTGGTCGCATGGAGCGCTCCTCAACCGCCTGGCGCCCATATATTTGGCCAATCAAGGCGATCATGATCGCTGGCCTCTTCCTGATGCTACTTCAGGCTGTATCTGAACTTATCAAAGACCTGGCGCGCGCTTTGGGTCACGACCTCCCGGAGCCAAAAATATGAGCCAGGAATACATCGCTCTTTTTATGTTTGCGTCCATGATGCTCATGCTGTTCACCGGACAGCGGGTCTTTGGAGCTATTGGTGCGATAGCCGCAATTGCAGCGCTGGCGCTGTGGGGGACCGGCGGTCAGGATATCCCGTTTTCCGCGGCAATGAAGCTGATGAAGTGGTACCCGCTTCTGACCCTGCCCATGTTCATCTTCATGGGCTACGTATTGTCCGAGAGCCGCCTGGCCGACGACCTCTACCGAATGTTTCATGTGTGGTTCGGCAACGTCTCGGGTGGGCTGGCAATGGGAACCATCGGTCTCATGGTACTGGTTTCCGCTATGAATGGGCTAAGCGTAGCGGGCATGGCCATCGGTGCGACGATTGCGCTTCCCGAGCTATTACGGCGTGGCTATGACAAGCTGATGGTCACAGGTGTGATCCAGGCGGGGTCGAGCCTTGGTATTCTTGTGCCACCATCGGTGGTGCTGGTGCTTTATGCGATGATCGCACGCCAACCGGTGGGGCAGCTTTGGCTCGCCGGGATCGTCCCGGGTCTGATGATGGCAGCGATGTTCATTGCATACATTTGGATCCGGTGCCGACTGAACCCGGCACTAGGGCCTGTCGCAACCGATCTTGAGGAGGTAACGCCGCAGGAGAAGCGCCGCTTGCTCTGGTCGGGCGTGTTGCCGCTGGCGATTTTTGCCGCGATGATGGTACCCTTTGTCAACGGTTGGACCTCGCTTGTCGAAAGCTCGGCCATCGGCGCTCTGACCGCGCTGGCAGCGTCCATCCTCAAGCGGCGCATGACCTGGGCGGTGTTTCACACCTGCACCAAGCAAACACTGGGTATCTCTTGCATGTTCATGTGGATCATTCTGGCCGCTTTGGGCTTCGGGGCTGTGTTTGACGGCCTGGGTGCTGTGTCGGCAATCGACAATCTCTTCACCGATCAGCTTGGGCTTTCTCCCTGGATGATCCTCATCTTGATGCAGCTCAGCTTCATCTTGATGGGGACATTCTTGGATGACACGGCGATGCTTGTCATTGTAGCGCCGCTTTATGTGCCACTGGTCGGAGCACTTGGGTTCGATCTCATCTGGTACGGGGTGCTATATACGATCACTACCCAGATCGCATATATGACGCCGCCCTTCGGTTATAACCTCTTCCTGATGCGCGCTATGGCCCCGCCTGAGGTCACGCTGCGCGATATCTACCGCTCAATCATACCTTTCGTCGGCGTAATGGTCTTGGCGCTTACGATAATCATGGTCTTCCCAGAACTAGCGCTGTGGCTGCCCAACTATGTCTACGGAAAATAACGAGAATACCAAAACGGTACCAAATCACCCGCCCCAAAGGGCACACAACAATTGGAGGTCAATATGACATCAAGACGTAAGTTTCTAACCACCGCCGCGATGGGTGCGGCGGCTGCGCCGCTGGCAACACCAGCCATCGCACAAAGCACTATCCAATGGCGGATGCAAACCTATGCGGGCCCGGCACTCGCCGCCCATGTGATCGACCCTGCTATCGAGATGTTCAACAAGATTGCAGGTGACCGCATGCAGATCGAGCTGTTTTACGCCGATCAGCTAGTTCCCACAGGGGAACTGTTCCGAGCTATGCAGCGTGGCACCATTGACGCGGTGCAATCGGACGATGACTCGATGGCATCGCCTACAGATGTGACCGTGTTCGGTGGCTATTTCCCCTTCGCCTCGCGCTATTCGCTCGACGTACCCGTGCTCTTCAACCAATATGGTTTGAATGAAATCTGGGACGAACAGTATAGCGCTGTTGGTGTCAAGCACATCTCTGCGGGTTCCTGGGACCCCTGCCACTTCGCGACAAAGGACCCGATCCGCTCCTTGGCGGACCTGAATGGCAAGCGTGTCTTTACCTTCCCAACCGCTGGTCGTTTTCTGAGCCAGTTTGGCGTGGTTCCTGTATCCCTGCCTTGGGAAGATATCGAAGTTGCTATGCAAACTGGCGAGCTGGACGGCATCGCATGGTCCGGTATCACTGAAGATTACACAGTTGGCTGGGCAGACGTTACAAACTACTTCCTAACCAACAATATCTCCGGTGCATGGGCTGGCTCCTTCTTCGCCAATATGGATCGCTGGAACGAGCTGCCGGAAGATCTGCAAACTCTGTTCCGCGTGTGTTGCGACCAGTCGCACTACTACCGTCAGTGGTGGTACTGGGGCGGCGAAGCCAACCTTCGTGTCAACGGCACCAAGATGGAACTGACCTCGATCCCGGATGAGGAATGGGCGCAGGTCGAGAATGCAGCAGTGGCCTTCTGGGACGAAATCGCAGCCGAGGGCCCAACACAGGCCAAGGTCGTAGATATCTTCCGCAAATACAACGCCGACATGGCAAAGGCCGGACGGCCTTACCGCTACGGCTAAAGCTAAATACTTGGCGCGCGCTCCGATCATCATCGGAGCGCGCGTCTTTTGAAAAATTGGGGGGTAAGCCTAGTGGAATTCGAAGACCTAAAAACCAAGATCGGCTCTGGTGAAATTGATACGGTGCTTACTTGCATCGTGGATATGCAGGGCCGCCTGATGGGCAAGCGCTTCCATGCAGAGGCTTTTCTAGAAATTGCAGATGGCGAGACCCATTGCTGCAACTACTTGCTCGCAACCGATCTCGAAATGGCGACTCCCAATGGCTATGCGTCGACCTCTTGGCAGGGCGGCTATGGTGACTATGTGATGCAGCCCGACTTGTCGACCCTTCGACCCGTACCGTGGTTGGAAGGCACCGCGATGTGCCTATGTGACGTAATGGACCACCACACGCACGAACCTGTACCGCACTCCCCGCGCGAGATGCTGAAAAAGCAGATCGCCCGCGCCGAGGCCCTAGGACTGACGCCGGTTATGGCCACCGAACTGGAGTTCTTTCTGTTCCAAGGCACCCACGACGAGATCGCTCAGAATGGCTATTCTCTCAAACCGATCTCGAATTACAACGAGGATTATCACATCTTCCAGACCACCAAGGAAGAGTATGTGATGCGCCCGATCCGCAACCATCTGCGCAAGATGGGCTTGCCGGTCGAAGGCTCCAAGGGCGAGGCAGAGGCGGGCCAGGAAGAATTGAACCTCAAGTATGCGGAGGCCCTAGCCTGTGCGGACAACCACACACTGGCTAAGCATGGCGTCAAGGAAATCGCCCATCAACACGGTGTCGCGGCGAGCTTCTTGCCCAAATGGCACAAGGACCGGGTCGGCAGCGCCAGCCACGTGCATCAATCGCTTTGGTCGGGCGGCGCGAACGCCTTTTTTGACCCAGACCGGCCTCATGGCAAGTCCGAGCTAATGGACCACTACGTGGCTGGCCTGATGACTTATGCGGCCGATTACACTAGTTTCATGGCACCCTATGTGAACAGCTACAAACGCTTTGCCAAGGGGACCTTCGCACCGACTCAAGTGGTCTGGTCAATCGACAACCGCACAGCCGCCTTCCGCCTATGTGGCGAAGGCAGCAAAGCCGTGCGCATCGAGTGCAGAGTTCCGGGCGCGGATATGAACCCCTACTTGGCCCAGGCTGCGATGCTGGCAGCCGGACTGAAAGGCATCGAAGAGAAGCTGCGGCTGCCCGAGGTTTTTGCTGGCGACGCCTATGCGGACGACGACAAAAAGCACATTCCACACACGTTGCGCGACGCACGAGAGGCGCTCTTGGCTTCTGAGATGCTGCGCGAGGCGTTCGGGGACGAAGTCGTGATGCATTACGCCCGCGCCGCCGAATGGGAAATCGAAGAGTTCAATCGCGTGGTCACCGACTACGAAATCTCAAGAGGTCTAGAAAAAGCATGACAATGTTAGAATGTGTCTCGCCTATTGACGGGTCAGTTTTCGCCCGCCGCCCAATCCTCGGCAAAGAGGAAGCTGAAAGTGCAGTATCCAAAGCCCGCAAGGCGCAGTTATCTTGGGCATCGCGCTCATTGAAAGAACGCGTTGATCTGGTCATGGCAGGCGTCGCAGCTGTTGGCGCATCAAACGACGAAATCGTGCGCGAGTTGGCCCATATGATGGGTCGCCCGGTGCGCTATGGTGGCGAATTTGGCGGATTTAGCGAGCGCGCCAGTCACATGGCGGACATTGCGGCGACAAGCCTCGCGGATATCCAGGTAGGCGAGGACGCCACGTTTAAACGCTTGATCAAACGCGTGCCCCACGGGGTCGTTCTGGTGGTCGCACCTTGGAACTATCCTTACATGACGGCGATCAACACGGTTGCACCGGCACTAATCGCTTAACAACTCCGTCGTGTTGAAACACGCCTCACAAACTCTCCTTGTCGGAGAGCGAATGGCGCAGGCCTTCCACTCTGCGGGAGTGCCTGAAGATGTGTTCCAAAACCTCTTCCTGGATCACGCTACCACCTCCGATTTGATCTCGGAGAAAGCTTTTGACTTTGTCAATTTCACCGGATCGGTCGGCGGTGGCGTCGCTATGGAAAAGGCTGCTGCCGCGACTTTTACCGGCGTGGGCACAGAGTTAGGCGGCAAGGACCCGGGTTATGTCATGGAAGACGCCGACCTTGACGCTGCCGTCGATACACTGATCGACGGCGCGATGTTCAACGCGGGCCAGTGCTGCTGTGGAATCGAGCGGATCTACGTGCATGAAAGCCTGTTTGATGCGTTCCTGGAAAAGGCCATAGCCATCGTCAAAGGTTACAAGCTCGGCAATCCGCTGGACCAAGACACGACAATGGGACCTATGGCGCATAAGCGCTTTGCCGAAGAGGTCCGCGCCCAGATCGCCGAGGCCGTGGCCGATGGTGCAACCGCACATATCGAGACCTTCGCCGAGGATGACGGCGGTGCCTATCTGACGCCGCAGATCCTTACTGATGTGACCCACGAGATGCGCGTGATGCGAGACGAGAGCTTTGGGCCTGTAGTGGGGATTATGAAAGTCTCATCCGACGAAGAAGCCATCGCACTAATGAATGACAGCGAGTTTGGCCTGACCGCCAGCCTCTGGACTAAAGATCTTGATCGCGCGATGCGCATTGGCGACCAAATCGAGACCGGCACGGTATTTATGAATCGCGCCGACTACCTTGACCCGGGCCTGTGTTGGACTGGCTGCAAAAACACCGGGCGCGGCGGCGGATTGTCGGCCATTGGCTATCACAACCTAACCCGCCCCAAATCCTACCATATGAAAAAGGTGACTTCATGAACCTTGAGGCAAACTTTTCTTACCCTACCTCGATCCGCTTCGGAGCGGGCCGCATTTCTGAAATCGCTGACGCCTGTGCGGCAGCGGGTGTCTCCAAGCCGCTGTTGGTCACCGACCGGGGCTTGGCCGAAATGGAGATTACGACCAAGACACTTGACCTGCTGGAAGCCGCGGGCCTGGGACGCGGGCTTTTTGCTGAAGTGGACCCAAACCCGAATGAGAAGAACCTCACTAGTGGCGTCAAAGCGTTCAACGAGGGTGGTCATGATGGGGTGATCGCGTTTGGTGGCGGTTCAGGTCTCGACCTCGGCAAGATGGTCGCCTTTATGGCTGGCCAGACGCGATCGATCTGGGATTTCGAAGACATTGGCGATTGGTGGACCCGCGCCAATGCAGATGCAATCGTGCCCAATATCGCCGTGCCCACCACCGCTGGCACCGGGTCCGAAGTGGGCCGCGCCAGCGTCATCACCAACTCGGAGACGGAAGAGAAGAAAATCATCTTCCACCCTAAGGTGCTGCCCTCGGTCGTGATCTGCGACCCGGAACTAACCGTTGGTATGCCCAGCTTCATAACTGCAGGCACCGGACTGGACGCCTTTGCCCATTGCGTCGAGGCCTTCTCCAGCCCGCATTACCATCCGATGTCCCAGGGCATCGCGCTGGAAGGCATGCGTCTGGTAATCGAGAACTTGCCCATCGCGTTCAAAGCGCCATCCAACATCGAAGCCCGTTCGCACATGATGAGCGCGGCCATGATGGGTGCCACGGCATTCCAAAAGGCCTCGGCGCTATTCACGCATTGAGCCATCCAATTGGCGCTATGCACCACACACATCACGGGACTACCAACGCGGTCTGTATGCCTGCGGTTCTGAAACTGAACGAGCCCGTGATCCGCGAGCGCTTTGATCTCGCTGCTGGCTATCTTGGCATCGAAGGCGGTTTCGACGGCTTCTGCAACTTTGTCGACCAGTTCAACGACTCACTAGGTGTGCCAAAACGCCTATCTGGTTTGGGGGTTGAAAACGCCGATATCGCCAGAATTATTGAAGGTGCTTTAAAAGATCCGAGTTGTGGTGGCAATCCTGTTGAGTTGACCAGCGACAATGTGAATAAGTTGCTTGCTGAGATTCTATAGAACTGCAGAGCTATAGCGTTCCAAGTTTTTGTAGGCCGCGCCTCGCTTTTGTTCTGAGAACTCCAAAGGCGAGGCAGAAAATGCTGGCTCGT
Organism: Yoonia sp. GPGPB17; assembly: GCF_037892195.1. NCBI lineage: Bacteria > Pseudomonadati > Pseudomonadota > Alphaproteobacteria > Rhodobacterales > Paracoccaceae > Yoonia > Yoonia sp. GPGPB17. The sequence continues at coordinate 83,195 of NZ_JATACI010000005.1, read as the reverse complement.
GTCTTGGCCCCCTAAGACTGTGCCACTATTTGTAGACCAAGGGAGTTACGAAGAATGGCACGGAAACGGTATTCGGATGAGGATGCGCTGAAAATACTGCGCGAGATCGATGTTCATTTGCACGATGGTCTGGATGTTGTGAGCGCGTGTCGCAAAGCAGGTATCTCGGACAAAACCTATTACTATTGGCGCAAGAAGTTTGGTGGTCTTGGTCGCCCGCAGCTGTCTGAGATGAAGGCACTGAAGAAAGAAAATGAGCGACTGAAGAAGATTGTCGCGGATCTTCAATTGGACAAATTGATCCTGAAGGAGAGCCTCGATTATTTAAAGCCGAAGGTCTGACGATTGATGGGTTGCGTCAGGCCGTGATCCACACCCGTCAAAAGCTGAATACATCGGAGCGCCGAACCTGTTCAGTTTTAAATGTGTCGCGTTCCAGCTTGCATTACAAAGCCAAGGCCCAAGATGATAACGCGTTGCGCTTGGCGGTGGTCCGTTTAGCCAAACAATATGGGCGATACGGGTATCGTAAAATCACCGAGCTGCTGCGGATCGAAGGCTGGCATGTTAATCACAAGAAAATCGAACGTTTATGGCGCGAAGAAGGGCTCAAGCTGCCAGAGCGGCACAAAAAGCGGCGGCGCCTTTACCACAAAGACACCTCAGTCATTCGCCTTCGCCCGACGCATGCCAACCACGTTTGGGCGATAGACTTCGTTCACGACAAGCTGAGTAACGGGCGTGGCTACAAGATGCTGACTGTCTTAGATGAGTTTACCCGCCAAGCACTGTGCGTTGAAGTCCAGGAAAAGATGAATTCTGATGATGTTTTGGCGGTCATGCATCGCTTGGTAATGAAGCATGGGAAACCTGAATTTATTCGTTCCGACAATGGCGGCGAGTTCGTAGCCGAACATCTTCAGGCGTGGCTTAGAAAGGTTGGCATCAAACCGATCCAAATCTATCCAGGCAGCCCTTGGGAAAACGGGTACAACGAGCGCTTCAACGGCATCCTTCGCCATGAAGTCCTAAACTCAGAATGGTTCCACAGTGTCAAACAAGCACAAGTCGCGATCAATACTTGGCTCAAAGAATACAATCACATCAGACCCCATCACGCGCTCGGAATGCGACCTCCAGTACCAGAAACCTTATTAGAGAAATCCCAAATTAGTGGCTCTGAAATTGGGGGCTAGACACCAGCAGATATCCGAATTGCAATTTGAGAGATGTCGCGCCGCTCAACATTCGTTCGCATTTTTCTGCGAGCGTTTTGGCTGGCTGCTTCGTCAGCTCATCGAAACCGCCGATGTCATCGGGGGTGGTCGGTTCGACCGGCGGAAATACCGGTTCTAAACTAACTTTCACGCCATTGGTGTTACTCGGCTGCGCTTCTTTCGTGCGCTTCTTCTCGCGCCTTTCTTTCGCTAGTCTCTCTTTCGCAGCTTTAAGCTCAGCCTGCCATGCGCTCGCAGCTTCAGGATCACCGCAACCAAATACCCGAGCAAGCCAGCGGATATTTGCATCACTTATTCCATTGTCGTTGTCCTGAAACCAAACCTGGACAGAGCGCAATTCGACGCCTTCGCGATTGCCTTCAATAGCGGAAATCGCTTCAGCCAAAGTCTCAGGCGTCCACGGCCCATCAGCGTAACCCTCGCTGTCCACTGGGCGACCAACGCCTGCTGCCGCTAAACGAGCAAAAAGTTGCTTAAAGTTCTCGTCCGCCTTCTGCGGCGCAGAAAAAAATCTACCGTTTCTAATCAATCACTTGCGCGCCTTTTTCGCGTTCTTTTGCGCCCCTTCGCGTACTTTATCGTGCATTGCAACGCTTTGTAAGCACAACTGAGGCGCGAAGCGGTTCACTGCCGATACGCGCTTATTTACTACGGGCGATGTTGTTGGCGAGGCCTACAATTTGGGGGCTAAATTTATGGCTAAGGACTTTCAGGGAATCACAAGATACGTCGGATCGACCGTTGTTCTCAGTGTTCCTAGCCGCGTTCGGAAATCGCGGTTGACGGGCAAACAACAAAAGAGACTTCATGCTTGTGCCGTAAAGCGCATTCTCGATCGCCAGACGGGCGAACTGGTTGGATGGCTGTATGAATGGAACACCGGCGAGCTGGTGCCGCGTTGGAAAGCCAAGGCGCAGACGGATATCGTCTACGATTGACTTTCTGTGAAATTCAGCCGATTTTTAAGTTTACTGACTTATTTAACATAATAAACCTTACGCGACGAAGATCAATCTTATGGAGCGCGCTACCCTGAAGTGCGACTCCTATTAGAAAACAATGAGTTATCTAATGGGAGATCATGGCATGGGAGCCGTTTATTCGCAACTATCGCTACAAGAACGCCGTAAGATTGAGAGCTGGTGGCATGCAAAGGTGCCTGTCAGAGAGATGGCCCGCGTTCTCAAACGCCACAAATCGACGATCTTTCGCGAGATCAAACGCAATTTCTGGGCCGATGATGCGTTCCCAAAGAAGTACGCAGGTTATTTCGGTCACGCGGCTCAATTGCGGACGGACAAACGCCGATCTGTGCAGCGCAAGCTGATCCGGCATCCAGAGCTGTGCAAGACCGTGATCGCGCGGATCAAGCAAGGTTGGACTCCCGAACAGATCGGCAACCGGATGATCTATGAAGGTGCAAAGCTGCGGGTCTGCCAAGAGACGATCTACCGCTACATCTACTCCAAGGAAGGCATGGCGCAGGAGCTCTGGTGGTACCTGCCCGAGCATCGCAAAGCCCGCAGGCCGCGTCGTGCCAGAAAGCGCCTGCCGCCGAAGTTTGACCGCGATGTCAGTATCCTGTTCCGTCCGGACGATGTGGCCCACCGACGCCAGTTCGGCCACTGGGAAGCTGATCTTGTCTTGTTCAAACAACGCTTTGGGCAGTCGAACGTCACATCACTGGTCGAACGTGTCAGCCGGTTCACCGTGCTTCTAAAGAACCCGAACAAGCGTACCAAGCCGGTGATGGGCAAGATCATGAAGGCAGTGCGCGACCTACCCCACATCGCGCGTCGTTCAATCACCTTTGACCGCGGCACTGAGTTCGTTAGCTGGCCGCACCTGCAGGCTGAGATCGGAACGCAAACCTGGTTCTGCGATCCGTCTTCACCCTGGCAGAAAGGCACCGTGGAAAACACCAACCGACGTGCGCGAAGATGGCTGCCGAGAAAGCGCGACATCACGGCGGTCTCAGATCATGAATTGAAAACGATCTGTGACCGCCTCAACGCGACACCCCGAAAATGCCTCGGATGGAAGACGCTTACCGAGGTCTTCCGCGAAAAGATGATGGAAGAGATGGGTCAACGCCCCTACCCTCAAAGGCAATAGGAGTCGCAGTTCAAGTATCGCTCACAATATCAAGTGTTGCAATAGTATATTAACGGAGTCATGCTGCATGCACCCTGCTGTTAGGATGCTCCGCTTGCTTCATTCGATACGAACGTACACTTTTTTGGTTACGCTTACACTGGTTACCTCGTTCGTTGGCACTGCCAATCGTGCGCATGCTCAAACCTACCAGATCGACTGCGCAATACTGCTGTGCCTGTCTGGAGGCTGGCCAGCATCAGTTCCGTGCGTCCGCGCTCGTGCAGAGTTCGTCCGCAGGATCACTCCGTGGCCAATTGAACCTCCAATTCAGATTTGGCGCTGCCCAATGGGCGCATCCTACCATCCTGTTACCCCCTTGGATAATCGAGGCCGTCTCTACGACGTCCTGTTCACCGACCGAGACCGTCTGAGGCTACAGTTGTCGCTTGCCACAAGACCCCTGCTCTCGGAAAATGCAGTTTTGAATCTTGGAGCACCAAAGCCCAACCGACTTCCGGAAGGATTTGCGCACCAGTTGATCCAAGATCGCGCCGACATCGACATCAGCGGCCCCGAATTTAACATCGTTCGCTCCATCCGCGTTTTCGATGTCTTGATTAATGACGATCGAGACGACGGAGATTGTGATCGGTACGCCCGCGTTCGCCTTGGAAGCTATGGTACACAGGGAGATTTTAGCTGGCAGCGGTCCAACCGAAGCGCCATTCCCACCGCTTTCGGCCCCACTCGCAGCGGTTGCTCCCTTTTTGCAAGAGCAGTGTTCGTTGAATGGCGAGACTATTCGGGAAACTACGGATACGAGCGTATCAATTACTGACGTTTCGTATGCGCGCTTATGCGGATTAGAACACTCATATTTCATTCGATCCGGCCCCTGCCCTGCAGCTTTCGGCCCAAAGCCGACCTTAAACCTACCTTCAAGATGCTGCAGTCGCAGCCCGGTTATCGGACATTCGCTGCACGCGCATAACTCAAAGATGGTCGAACTAACGGATCGCGGACAAAGCAGTCACTTGAAGTTGACTTTCGAACGTCCACTTCTCATTTGCTCCAGCCGAGAATAGATCTACTGCGCAGCCTCTTGAGGGGCGAAGACGATGTTGGATTGGTGCCGGTATTGACCGGTTGGCCAGTGGTCTGTTGCAAAGCGGTAGTCAGTGGACTCAAAAACTGCGACCGTTCCAGGGACGCCTTCTCGCAATGCGTCGCGTGTGTGCAGGCGGATTTCGTTTGATTCCAAATCCTTCGTAGAGCCCAAGTAGGACGCCGCCGCTACATAGGTGTATTCGGTAACTTTGCATGCCGCGTTGCAGGTTGGGTCATCATAAGCATAGTGGCCCGCTGCTTCAGCAGCTTGCCACTCCTGATACAACGTCGCGCCTGGTTGATCTCCCCAGACATCTGGGAAAGCGATGGCCCAACCGCCGTTTTGGATGGCATGCAGAACTTCCTCCTGACTGGCGTCCCGTTGCCCGTTGCCAGGATTTGTTTCGCTGGCGTGTAGGTCCTGACCTACGCGGGAAGCGAACGTTGGACTAAGTGCTGCCATAACGGCGGCGGAGGGGCCGCTGGGTGTCATGATGACAAAAGGTCGAGAAGTCTGCATTGCTGTGACGATACGCGGCTCATCGACCTCACCATCACCATCGTTGTCTAGCCATTCAGCCGCAACATTGGCCGCATGTGCCAGTTTCTCTTGGCTGACATCGCTAGTTGCGCAAATTGCAATCGCGTCAAAAACCATAGCTTCGTTCGCAAACACACCACCCGGGCAGTTTGGCAAATCACGGCCAGCCTGTTTGGCCCCCATAACTCCAAGGCCCAAGGCCACACAAGCCGCCAGCACAGTAACGCTTATTGCTACAGTCACAATTTTCTTCATGTTCATCTTCTTGATCGTTTCTTGTGAAATTCTCACGCCAGATCGTCAGTTAAGGTGTTGAAAATCTGCACACCCTCGATCCTATTCTAGAACTATTTGAATTTACAGCCGCCATTTGTGCGAGGTGCAGCATTCGACACTTTGGGCTGATTCCGTTGAAAAACTCTTCCTTGATCGCGCCGTATGTCACTGATTCAATTGTCCCGGCGAGCGGGAGGATTGGCGATGATGGGACCGAGGCAAGAGGCGCAAGCGGCCTTGTTCTACGAGTTCTCGCTTGAAGATCACGTTCCCCATGATCACTTGGTTCGATCGATTGATCGGTTTGTTGACCTGACCAGCGTCCACACTCACCTAGCGGATTTCTACAGCCACACTGGTCGCCCGTCGATTGATCCTGAATTGCTGATCCGCATGCTGATGGTCGGCTATTGCTTCGGCATCCGATCCGAGCGTCGGCTTTGCGAAGAAGTGCATCTGAACCTCGCTTATCGCTGGTTTTGCCGCCTCGATTTGACGGATCGTATCCCGGATCACTCGACCTTTTCCAAGAACCGTCATGGCCGGTTCCGCGAAAGCGATCTGCTGCGCCTTGTCTTCGAGACAACCGTGGCACGTTGCATGGAAGAAGGTCTGGTTGGTGGCCAGGGGTTCGCGGTCGACGCCAGCTTGATCAGCGCCGATGTTCAGAAACAGAACTCCAGTAACCCGGAAGACTGGGCAGCCCGCGAGATTGATCCCGCAGATGCGCCCCGTGCCGTGCGCGAGTATCTCGATACGCTGGACGATGAAGCCTTCGGTGCGGCGACCACAGCAAAGCCCAAGTTCACCGCCCATGCCGACCCCGCCAGCCAATGGACAACTGCGCGCAAAGGGCCAGCATTCTTTGCCTATTCCGACAACTACCTGATCGATACGGACCACGGGATCATCGTCGATGTCGATGCCAGCCGATCAAACAAAACCGCCGAAGTGGGCGCCATGCGCAAGATGCTCGATCGCACCGAAGACCGGTTTGGCGTGAAGCCGGATTGGATCGCTGCTGACACTGCCTACGGGTCGTCCGACAACCTGGTCTGGCTGGCACTCAAGCGCCAGATCCTCCCCTTCATCCCTGTCTTTGACAAGGGTGAACTGACCGACGGAACCTTCTCACGATCCGACTTCACATGGGATGATGAGAACGACCGATACATCTGCCCTGGCGGCAAAGAGATGCGGCACACCTGGCGAACCTATTCCGATCCAAAACGGAATGCGCCAGTTTGGAAATCCAGAAACTATCGAGCATTGAAATCAGACTGCACAGGATGCGAGCTGAAGGCAAAGTGCTGCCCCAACGCTGACACGCGTTCGGTCCATCGCGATAAATATGAGATCGTCAGAGACTTTGCACGCCAATGCACCACCTCCGACTTCAATCCCAAGGCTCAGGCGCGACGAAAAAAGGTCGAGATGCTTTTTGCCCACCTCAAACGTATCCTCGGCTTGGGACGGCTCCGATTACGGGGCCCATGCGGCGTTCAAGACGAATTTACCCTCGCAGCCACCGCTCAAAACCTCCGTAAACTCGCAAAGCTCAAACCGATGGTGCCAGCCGCAGGTTGAAGCGGCGGTTACGCCTTAGACAATTGAACGAAATCAAATCGATGCCTCAAACAAGCCTGCCGAAAACAGCGGCTTTTTCAACAAAATCAGCCCTAAGTGCAAAATGAGGTGCCTCTAGATTTGTAGACGCTTTGCTTGGTAATTTTGGAAGCAAAGGACGATGCAAGTGTCAGGGCAAATTCGCTATTCAAATGCGTTCAAGATCGACGCGGTGGCGCAGGTCACGCAGCGCGGCTATTCGGTCAAAGACATGGCTGAACGGCTCGGAATCAGCACCAAGTCTTTGTACACTTGGATGGCGCAGTTTTCGAAGCCACAGCGCGTGACTGATCAGGCAGAAGAGGTCAGGCGGCTCAAGAAAGAACTGGCGCGCGTGACCGAGGAGCGCGACATCTTAAAAAAGGCCACCGCGTACTTCGCCAGGGATGCAAAGTGAGGTACGCGTTCATCGACGCGCATCGCGAGTTGCATCCTTTCCGTGTTCTCTGCAGAGTGCTGAGGGTTCATCCCAGTGGTTTCTATGCATGGGTTAAAGAACCGTTAAGCCTGCGTGCACAGGAAGATCGGCGTTAGATCAAGCTGGTGAAGAAGGCCTGGAAAGACAGCGGCAAGGTCTATGGCTATCGCAAAATCTATGACGACCTAATCGATATGGGCGAGGCCGTCTCAGAGAACCGTGTCGCACGTCTGGCTCGGATTGCAGGCATTCAAACGCAGATCGGATACAAGAAAAAGCCTGGCGTCTATGGCGGCAAGCCCTCGGTCGTTGTGGACAATTCGCTGGATCGACAATTTGGTGTCGATGCACCGGATCGCGTTTGGGTGACGGACATTACGTATTTGCGAACACACGAAGGGTTCGCGTATCTCTGCGCGGTCATCGACCTGTTCTCAAGGCGTGTTGTCGGTTGGGCTGTCCAATCTCGCCAGACATCAGAACTCGCCGTGCAGGCGTTGTTGATGGCAATCTGGCGAAGAAAGCCCGGGCCTGGCCTACTGATCCATTCTGATCAAGGAGCCCAGTTCGCCAGCCGTGAATGGGCCGCATTCCTGCGCGAGCACAATCTCGAACATTCGATGAGCCGTCGAGCCAACTGCCACGACAACGCTCTCGCTGAGAGCTTCTTTCAACTTCTGAAGCGGGAAAAGGTCAGGCGCCGGAAAAACCGGACACGTGAGGACGCGCTGCAAAACGTCTTTGAGTACATCGAGCTGTTCTACAACCCGAAGCGCAAGCACACGAACAACGGCATGCTGTCGCCCGATGACTATGAGAACAGACAGCGCAAACTGAAGAAGGCAGATGTCTAGGAAACTAGGGGCACCTCAAAATGCTGCGCCGTGTTCAAAAGGCAGTGAAACGCGTAAAGCCGCCATTGGCCTTTGCACGAGCGGCCCTGACCGGACGTTCGCCCGTCTCTCTCAATGCTGCGGCGCAGCCCCGCTAGAGCCGCCGTTCGCTGCCATCGCCGACAACAATATCGGCGACAAGTCTTCTGAACCAAGTCTGAATAGCCGATCGGTCTGCAGAGCGCCCCCAAATCAGCTTCGACTGGACTGTTGGCACCTCAAACGGCAGTTCGAGCATTGTGACCGGAAGCTCCTTGTCCGCCTTCGCTGCTAAACGCCGCGGCAAGACCGCAATTACATTTGTCTCCACAACAAGTGGTGGGAGCGTCGCAAAGTTGGACACGCTTACCGCCACATCGCGGGTCAGGCCCTTGGACGCCAACACCTCATCAATAATGCCTTTTCCATCTGATCGGTGGGAAAGAAGAGCGTGTTTATGCGCTAAGAAGCTGTCGAGTGTGACAGGTCCATCCAAGATGGGATGATCGAACCTTGCGATGCCTGCAAAGGGCTCCTCACACAGGACCTGATGATGAAACCGCGTCGGAGTGTTGGAAATCGGGGAAAGCGCCACGTCTGCGTGCCCAGCATCCAACTCGTCGGCAATCTGACCTCGGACCAGTCCAAGTGTTTTAAGACGGATGCCTGCCGCCAGATTGCGTAGCGCGCGGACAATATCCGGCACCACCGTTAACTCCATCAAATCGCTCGTGAGAAGCGTAATCTTGCCTTCGTGTGTCCGAGGATCGAAAGCCGTCGCAACGCTGATCGCATCTTCCGCTGCGATGATTGCGGCCCGCACGTGATCTGCGGCATCTAGCGCGACCTGTGTCGGCATCATACCTCTGGGTGTTCGCACAAAGAGATCATCGTCAAAGAGGGCGCGGAGCCGAGAAAGTGCATTGCTCATCGAGGGTTGCGCAAGGCCAATCCGTTCTCCGGCTTTGGTCACGCTGCGCTCAGCCATGACGGCGTCAAACACCACAAGCAGGTTTAAATCGGTATTCCGAACATTCCTCATAGCAATGGGGTCTATAGGAAATATCAATTGGATCAATTATTGAAGTTGTCGCTAACTTGATTGTGTCCACCCAAAAGCAAGGAGATGATCGATGTCCGCGAACCGCCGATTTTTCAGACAAACGTTCACTGGAACTGCAGTTGCCCTGCTCATGAGTCTCTCTGTGGCTTAGCTCAGCCATCGCCGAGGGGGACGAGCTAACCTGGGAGGAGTTCTCGTACAAACCTTATCCCCTGGCGCGGATTGCCGATGAGAACAGCCGCTATCCTGAAGCCACTCCGCAAACTCTGAAGGTAAGCCAACATGGCGAAATCGAGTACCTCGGGTTTGGCACGTTTGGTACGCATTGGTTTGTGGAAGCGGATGGGCCGGTCTGGCACTTCGTGACTGCGGGTGACCCGGCGGATGAGGTCGTGCTGATGGTCCATGGCTACCCCGACACATGGTGGGCCAACGCCGAGGTCATGGCTCTCCTATCAGATGAGTACTACGTGATTGCGGTTGATGTGCTGGGCTATGGTCAGTCCGACAAAGGCCCTGAGATCGACGTGAGTTATGCAGGCGCAGCAGGGAGTCTGGTGGCTTTGCTCGACAAAATTGGGGTCAAGGCATTCAATTTAATCAGCCACGATCGAGGCACGATTGTCAGCGAAAACCTCCTCGCGATAGACGACATGAGCAACCGTGTTTCGGCCTATGTCCGCATGCAGCAGTCTTTCGACAAGCCGCACGGTTTGCCGCGCCCCCCTCACGCCGCGATGGCTTCGGTTGAGTTTCAAAGCCAAGAAAACCTCGCTGGCACAGCCTATTCGAGCAATTATGGTTCCGTTCACTTTCCAGAGCGGTTTCTTCAGCGCCTGAATTGGGAGTTCGGCTTTCCTGGTACCCCAGAGGCGGCCGCGCGGACCTTTCAGGGCACCAGCTTTGACATCGAGCTCGCGTTCAGGATGGAAAACGTCATTCCAAAGATGACGATGCCGGTCCTTTTGGTCCAGGGCACAGACGACCCCGGACAAAAGGCGGAAGAGTACATGACATCGGCAGAATCTGCTGCCAGATGCCCGTGTTGCCTTGGTCGCGGCGAACCACTTCCTGCACGCAGAAGATCCCCACATGGTGGCGGACCTTGCCCGAGAGCTTTTCACCAGCGGCAATGCCAACCGACCAGACATGGTCTTCTCGCACCCGGTGAACTTCCAGTTTCCCGCGAAGAATTGAGGTCGCCGATGCCCTACGTTTTCATGGCACTTCGGGTGCTTGTCACCGTGATTTTTGTAGCCCATGCGGCGGCGCGAAATTGATCGGCTTCGGCATGATGGTCGAGACCTTCGACGCGATTGGCTGGGGACAATGGTTCCGCTACCTCACGGCATTTGTGGAACTGGGGGCCGCAACAATGCTCTGGGTCCCTGCTCTAAGTGTTCTGGGGAGTAGCATGCTCTTTGCAACGATGGTCTGCGGGGCGCTTTTCCACGTCTTTGTTATCGGCCCATCTGCGGTTCCGGCACTCGTCCTGGCTGTCCTTTGCGGCGTTATGTTTTGGATCGACCGCGCGAGGCTCGCTCTCTTTATGGCCCGGCTGGGCTTTGTCTGATGCATCGAGCCTGAAGGCTTACGTCTCCAAACGCGCATCCGCTGCGCGTTTGGGCCTGTTGTCTCGCACACGCGCAGCGTTTCTCATCTCTGCACCGCGATCCGCAATCTGCGATCTCCACCCCATCACACGAGGAGCCCAATATGTACTTACGTAAATCCCTTTTAGCCGTTGCTGCCTTGGCGTTGACCGCAGGTGCCGCGGTAGCTGACATGCCTCAATCCTTCGGCATTCTTGAATTCGGACCTGACAATACTCTTTTTGTTGCAGATTCCGCCAGTGGCGCAATCCACGCCTATACCCTGCCGTCTCGTGGGGAGGCCCCTGAACAAGATACTGCATTCAACCTTCTCGACGTCGATAAACTGGTGGCCGATGCGATGGGTGCCATCGGTCGCGTTATTTACAGCGATTTGGCCGTACACCCAGCAACGCGAGAGGCGTTCGTATCTGCGACTACCACCGTCAATGGCGTCGAAACGGGTGCAATTTTTGCCATTACTCGCGATGGCAGCGTGCGCGTGCTGGACCTAGACGCATACCCGTCTTCCAAGTTCACACTTCAGAACACCGCGGATGCGGGTGTTACCTTCTGGCGCGATATTCCCGCGCCGTCTTTGACGTTCACAGACCTGGACTACGCCAACGGCGAGCTTTTCGTGTCGGGTGTTTCAACGGGGGAGTTTGCATCGACCCTGCGCCGGGTGCCGTTTCCCTTTGACGGCAGCGCCACGTCCACCAGCATCGAAATCTATCATGCCGCACATAACCAAAACGAAACGCGAGCCCCAATCCGGGCTATGGCCGTTGTGGACATTGACGGCACATCAACCGCCGTTGCAGCCTATACCTGTACGCCGCTGGTAACGATCCCAGTAGGTGATTTGGCCGATGGCGCCCATGTAACCGGCAAAACGATCGCGGAACTTGGCTACGGCAACACGCCTCTTGATGTGATTTCGTTCTCGGCCGCCAACTTTCAGGGCGAGGTTTCTAACTATGTGTTGGTGGTGAACCGCGAAATGGACGCGGATCTGATCACATTAGAAAACCTGACGGGTGCAGCGTCGGGTCCCGGCATTGCGGAACCAGTCCCTTATCTGGGGGCTACATCGGGTGTGCAAACCGTGCCACTGCCGCTGTCAGGTGTCGTGCATATGGCGGACCAAGATGGTCAATTTCTGCTCGCATTGCGCCGCGATCTGGACACTGGCGCCATGGAGCTTGTGTCGTTCCGCAAGGGGTCGTTCTTCCGTCTGAGCGACTTTATCAGCGAGTATAACTTCCCGGACTACGCCTATGCCGACGATGAAATGTCGTCCGGCGTCCGCATGTTCCAGAACATGCTGAAAGTGGACGAAGGCTTTCCAGGGCAAGTTCGCCAGTGACGTTTCGATTTGGCCTCGTCGTCGCCCTGTTTGGCGGGGCGACGACTGCAGTTGCGTCATGCCCCGCGCCGGAGGCTGGACGCGTGGACATCTACCCCACGGCACAGGTTTTGCCAGAAAACTTGTTGCGCGTGTACGTCTACTATCCCCGCACCATGGCGGCGTCCGCTGGGTTATCAGACATTCGTTTGTTCGACGCCGATGGCACGCCAATGGATGGGGTGTTCCTTCCCACGAGAGAAGACCTTTGGTCCCAAGACCGCCGCCGCCTGACGGTGTTGATGGACCCAGGCCGTGTGAAAACAGGATTGGAAGCGAACGAGGCCATGGGTCGTGCTCTTAGGTCTGGTCACTCTTACACGCTTGAAGTTTCAGGTGGGTCGATGGACGTCGAGGGCTGTGTGTTGGGCCAAAACACGACCGTTGCGTTTCAGGTGGGACCGCCAGACTTGGATCCACCAGATCCCGGCGAGTGGGTGCTGAATACACCAACGCTTGGGTCGCGCGACACTTTAAGGGTCAATCTTGGCAGTCCACACGACCACCTGTCTCTCGCGTTTCGGCTACGCGTACTTGATGCCGCAGGATCGATTGTCCCTGGGCAAATCGGATTGAGTCCCAACGAAGCAGGCTGGGAATTCATACCGCGCGCGGCTTGGAAGGCGGAAACGTACAGCCTGACAATCGAAGACAGCTTGGAAGACTTGGCCGGTAACCGACCTGGTGTTCTCTTCGACCGTCCTTCTGGTCAGGCACCAGAACCTTGGCTGGCTCGCCTGCCGTTCCGGCCGGGGGCTTAAGTGAGGATCGACTTCAGATGGGTGAGCATCGCTTGGACTTTGTCCGAGCGGTGCACATCAACATGGGTCACCAGCCAGCTCTTGACCGTCCATTCAGGAAGCGCGGGTGAAACTTGCTCCAATCCACCCGCACGTTCAGCAACCGATACTGGAATAAAGCCAATTCCGGCCCCATCGCGCACAGCGGTTTCGAGGACCTTTGCGTTGCTTGATTTCAGGACGATTTGTTCGGGGTTTATGTTCTTAGCCAGCCACGCCTCAAAAGGGGCGGCACTGTCTTGCACCGGATTGCCAACGAACCAATGACCCGAAAGATCCAGCAAATCCGGCCTCCCATACTGCTCGATGTAATCGGGATTCGCGAAGAGCGCGAAATCCAGCGTGCAAAAGGGTTGAACCACATAATCGTCATGCGTCGGCTTGGCGCCCACCCGCAACGCCACATGCGCCTCGGCGCGCTCCAAACTCAGAAGTTTGTTTCCGGTCGTGACCGTGACCCGGGTCCTTGGGTGACGACGCCGAAAGTCCAAAATGGCTGGCAGGATAAAATCTGTGAGCGGAAAGAGCGTGGTGACAATGACCTCTCCGGCCACATCGGCCTTTTGGACGTGCATACGTGCAAAAAAGTCCTCGAGCATTTCGTGGGAACGCTCCGCCACGGCCAGAAACTCTTGTCCCGCATCGGTCAACTCGTACCCCCGGCGATGACGCAAAAACAGACGCGTCCCAAGTGCGGCTTCAAGCGCGTCGATGTGGCGATTGACCGTGGCGCGGTGCACACCCAGCTCCAACGCAGCCTTGCTGACTGTACCCGCCGTCGCCAAGCGATAGGCTGTATATATTTCGGTCCAAAGATCCATCATGCGCCTCTCAGGGTCGCATTTATGCATCCAACTCTGCAAGTTAAGTCTCTCAATTTCGCAAAAATGCGCAGCCAATGCGCTTATTAGGACATTGAGGCGACGCAGCTGAAAGATAAGCTGCGCGCCATTAGGTAAAGGATCCACAATGAAAGTTCTCGCGTTCGCTGCATCAAACAGCACCACATCCATAAACCGAGCATTGGTCGGCTATGCAGCACAGCGGCTCCAAGCACTGCATCCGCCCGCGGAAGTGACGTTCGTCGATATCAACGACTATGAAATGCCAATTTATTCCCCGGAACGGCAAAACGCCGATGGGATACATCCGCTGGCGCAAAGGCTCTTTAATGAGATTGGAACTGCCGACGCGCTTATCGTTTCATTCGCCGAATACAACGGCTTTGTCACTGCGGCCTGGAAGAACATCTACGACTGGATGAGCCGGATCGACCAGAAGGTCTGGCAGGACAAGCCGTTCGTTCTTTTGGCAGCAAGCCCCGGACGCCGGGCTTGGCGCAAATGTCCTGCAGACGCAAGAGTATACCGCGCCGTTCTTTGGCATGGATATCAAAGGCAAATACGGGGTTGGAAACTGGGCCGATGCTTGGGACGGCAGCACGCTCATCCGTGACGAAGACCGCGACGGCATCGAACAAGCTGTCGCTGGCCTGCTGGCTTGATCTTCGACGCTAATAAAAAGGAAAAACGCCATGGATGAGAAATGGATTGCAGTCATCACAGGATCAACGGGCGGCATTGGTGGGGCAATCGCTGACCAGCTCGCTGCATCCGGTTGGCACCTTGTTCTAGTCAACCGGAATGACACCAAAGCGCAGGCGCAAAAGGCGGACCTACAAGCGGACCATCCGAGTATCGAAGTGGATACCGTTACCGCAGATTTGATGGATGTCGAGCAGATCAAAGCTGCGGCCCAGACCATTGTTAGCATGCATCCCAAGCTCGACCTGCTCTTCAACAACTCAGGCGTTCTGACCTCGGAGCGGGTGATGAGCGTGCAAGGTCATGAGTCCAACTATGCCGTCAACACCTTGGCCCCGTACGTCATTACACAAGGGTTGCGCCCGGCCCTGCGGAACCAAGACGCTGGTGCGAAATCCATGATAGTTAACACAACCTCTTCAGCCCACAACGCGGCGAAGTCTCTCGACACCGCCACCCTGTCGGATCCCATGGACATCGGCGGTCTTACGGGAGCCTATGCGACAACTAAATTGGCGCTGACGACCATGGGAACCGCGATGGCATCCGAATTGGAGGTCGAGGGGATCATGATCAGATCTGTTTGCCCAGGTCCGGTCGTGACCCCGATGACTAAAACCAGCGATGCGATGCCAGGCATTTTGAAATTGCTTGTGCCGCTGCTCTTCAAGTCTCCGGATAAACAAGCGGCGAAAATGATCTATGCGGCTCAAACGGACAGCTATCGCAGCCAAACCGGCATCTACATCACTAATGGCAAGGTGAAGCCTCTCCCAAGCCTCGCTCAGGACGTCAGTGTTCAAGCCAAGCTGATAGCGAAGCTGACAGAAGATGCGGGTTTTTGACGTCAGCAGGCTTAGGAACCCGAAGGCAGTTTCAACAGAACAAAAGAGCCAACCCGTTTTGAAAATCTTCCTAAAGATAGCCGTCACCGTCATCACCGTCTTCTATGGGTTAGTTCCTGCGATCGCCGACCTGAACGAGACCCACCTGTTCAACCCATTGTGGAGCGAACACGCCCGTTTTCACGGCGCTTGGTTCCTCGCTTTCGCCGCAGGCATCGCTTTGATTGCACTGTTTCTGATTTGGGTGCGCGACGACGTGTTTCTACCCATCGCCTTTGGCCTGATCTTTTTGGCGGGCTTCTGGGTCGCGATGGTTTTCGGTCCGACATACGGCGGGGCGTTGGTCGATGAAAATGGCTATGCGCAAACTGTGCTCGGCTTGGATTCTAACATGTTCTTGTTTTCGCTCGTTGGGGTATTTCTGCTGATCCTCCTTGCCCTGGCCAGGCGTATTTCCCGGACAGGTAAATGAACGACAGTAGATCACTTATGGCGCTGGTCCTGGCGTTCGCCTTGCTGTGGATCCCACTGGGACAGCACGACTTTCTCACACAAAACTGGATGAAAGTCGGAACGTTCATGGCCCCGTTCCTGGTCTTGGTAGCCGCCAGCTTTTCAGACAGATCAAGACGATTGGACGCCCGGGGCGTCTCGCTCGCCTTGCTGGTGGCCTACATCATCCATCAATTCGAAGAGCATTGGGTCGACATCTACGGGCGGACCTATGCCTTCAAACCGAACCTCAACGAATTCCTGTCGGGTCTTTTGGGACATTCAGATGTGCAAGAATTCATGTCCGATACATCGGTCTTTGTGATCAACACATCCTTGGTATGGCTTGTGGGCGCCCTGGCGATCTGGCGCGGCTCGCAGCACGTGTTTGCCGCGCTCTGCATGGCCTCAATCGTGGTCTTGAACGCGATAAGCCACATCGGAGCAGCCCTTATCGCGGGAAGTTACAATCCAGGCTTGCTGACCGGCGTAGTGCTATTTCTTCCAGTGGGCATTGGGGCTTACGTTTGGCTAGGGCGTATCTCAAAGCCGCCCCTCATGATCATTGCGGCAAGTTTCGCCTGGGGACTAATCGCTCATGTGCTGATGATCAGCGGTGTCCTTGCTCTGAATCGCTTCGACCAATTGCCGGAGAGCGCGTACTTTGCAGTGCTGATTGCGTGGTCTTTGGTGCCAGCTTTTGCACCCTGGCGCAGACGGAGTGATTAACCGCTCATAGCAGCTTTGGTTGCCCTTCTCGTGCTAGTTTCTGTCTAAGACGAACAGGACATTGGCACGAGTGGTACACGCGATTTCTCCGGTTCGGCTCCATCGAAATGTCTTGTGTGGATGGCGCCCGCATAGCAAGGGTTAAATGAGACTGTGTGCACCAATTCAGAAGCGGTCTTGTGTCCGGCCTATTTGCGCGGTGATTACCGCTGGCCCTGATGGGATCCGCAGATCAGGTTCCTAACTGCTTTGCGGGCAGCATCGCCCGGGACATTCGGCGGAGTGTCCTGATCGTTGCGGTTGAAGGGTACACCATCACATCGTTGGTCTTGCTATCTCGTTGTTCCGTTCCGGTTCATGCGGCATGCGGTCAGTAGGGTTCGTTTTTGGTTAGCACGGCCCACATGATCCGAGCCGTTTTGTTCGCCATGGCCACAGTCGCAAGGCGGGCGGGTTTTCGTTGCAACAAGTCCGCAAGCCATGAATCGGCGCGCTCTGGATGATTTGCAACCTGCCGGACGCGTGGCGTCATGCCGACCACAATCAGTTGACGCAGGTATCTGTCGCCCATCTTCGTGATCTTGCCCAATCGTTCCTTGCCGCCGCTAGAATGGTTTCGTGGCGTAAGCCCTAACCAGGCAACAAACTCACGGCCACTCCGGAACTGGTGGCCTGATCCAATCGTTGCTGCAACAGCAGATGCTGTGACCGGTCCATCGCCTGGAATGGTCTGCAAGGAGCTGCGCCTGCCTGCTGAGTCGTGCCTGAATGCGCATCGTGATCTCATACCAGCCGAGCCGGTTGTGTAGGTCGACAAGTTGTCGGCTGAGAACTCGAAGGACGTCTTTGGCAAGCTCGGGGAGCTCTGGGTGACCGCCCTCAATGATCCCTTTCGCAAAATCTATGACCCTGGCGACGCCGCGTGCAATGGTGACACCGAACTCCGCCGCTAGGCTGCGCAGCATGTTGATCAGCTGGGTGCGCTGGCGGACCACGAAGTCTCTTGCCCGGTGCAGCGACAAGAGCGCCTGCTGGTCTTCAGACTTTATCTCGACGAATCGCATCGTTGGCCGCGTCACCGCCTCGCAGATGGCTTCTGCGTCAATCGCATCAGACTTGCCACGCTTCACGTAAGGTTTGACATACATCGGCGGCATCAACCGGACGGTATGACCCGGCTTCAAGAGTTCGCGTGCCCAGTGGTGGCTCGACGCGCAGGCCTCAACGCCAACCAGACATGGGTTCAGCCGCTCAAAGAACGCCAACACCTGAGCACGACATAAAGGTCTATTGAACGCGATTTCGCCGTCCTCGGTAACGCCGTCAACATGGAAGACATTCTTGGCCAAATCCAGGCCGACAGTGGTAACTTGCATGGGGTGGCTCCTCTAATCGCAGATATGACACCTGCACTATGGCGCATTGCGACGCCGGGAGCGGGAGCTATCCACCCCATCTGCTTTGGAAAAGTACTGTTTAATTAAAAGCGAGTGCAGCGAGCTTCCACTTTTCGTCGTTGCTGTTTTTCGCTGATGTCGCAAAGCGTGCAAAGCAGCCTTTCGTTTTGAAAAGGCCAAAGTCCGGTTTGTCCGCAATGCGGTCCCACATGCGCGAGACCTAAACGACGGCTTCAGTGATAATGCGTCCCATTATCGTTACCGCGTAGCCGGGCGATTTAGGAGCGCTGACCCGTCCGTGTTGAACTGGCTGAACTTAAGCAAAGGAGTTCAGCATATCCCGTTTCGATCATACCGCCGTTGGCAATTCGCGCCGCGACGAGCGCAGCCTCGGGCACCACACGGTCCGGGCCTACCCGAACCCGGCGCGGCGTTTGATCGTGTCCAACACGGTCCTGTCAGCGGATCATGAATGGGTCGGGATCACCAAGGTCTGGGCCTCGCCCGTACCGGGTCCGCTTTTCATGGCGGCGCCCATCGGTCCGGCGTTCCGCTTCGCATTTGGCAAAGACTTCCCCAGCGTGCGCGATGATCAAATCAGGTCGATGTACGCAGGCCTGACCGGTAGCGCCCGCCGCTCCTTGTTGGCGTTTAATCGCAGACTCACCAAGCCGAAGTTCTTTGAGGGCGTCAGCGATGATCTCGCGCGGTTGGCCGGACGCCGTGAGCTGACGACGGTGTGGGGGCAGAATGATATCCTCATTGACCCTACCGAGGCGGACCAGATCGGCGGGCGTGTGATCAGGCTGGACGGATGCGGGCACTGGGTGCTGCTTGAACGGCCTGACGTTTTGGCCGATCTGGAGCGACAGGATCCGGCGCGACTGGTGGCCGAGTGGGCCGCGTTTATGTCTCGATCACCGGGTTGGTGCTGTACTCCGCGCTGCACTAGCCCCGTTTCGCGCTCCATGCAGGCGCGTCCATGGCGCAGGCACGGTCGGTCCAACGTGTCCGTCACGTCTTCAGCCCGCATGATCGTGCAGAGCTTCCAAGAGATGATGTAGCGGCTGTAATCGTCGAGAACCGTGCTGCGATAGAACCAACCCCAGCCAATGACCTTGATATAGGTGAATTCTTTCTGCCACAGCTGGTTGATGGCCGTCGTCTTATGTTGGAACTCATCGACCGCTTTCAGGACGATGAACGCCGGACTGGTGATCAGATCATGGGCTTTGGGCGTGCGATAGACTGTGGATTCCGAGACAAAATAGCGCTCCCGGTCCGTAAATGTGACAGCCAACTCATGTGGTGACAGTTCCGTCTCATGCAACGCCAGCTTGACGACCTTGCGCTTCACATCTTCTGGAACACAGTTCCAGACGTACTTTGGCTTGGGAGATTGATCCTGCAACCCAGCTTCACCGGGCCGCAAATATCGATCATACCAGCGGTAGAATGTGGCGCGGGGAATGCCCAGCTTGGCCAATGTCCGACGCGCGGACAGATGACTGTCTTCGACCAACCGGATGATCTCCAGCTTCTCCGATGCAGGATACCTCATGCGCGGTCGTCCCCATTCCCGAGCATGCTTTTTTTGAGAAGCCGCAGTTCAAGCGTCTGTTCCGCGACAACTTCCTTGAGGTCCTTTGCCTCACGGCGCAGCTCTCTGACCTCATCACTGTTCGCAGCCCGCACTGTGTCCCCGGCCAGACGCTTCTTTCCCGCCTCCATGAAGTCCTTGGACCATTTGTAATATAGGCTCTGGGATATGCCTTCGCCCCTCTTATCGAAACTCCGTTTCGACTGCCGGGCAGTGGGAACGGCACAGTTCCGCAATACTGTCCTCGCCGCGCAGCCCATCCAGCACGATCCGGATTTTCTCTTCGCTGGAATATTGCTTGCGTGTTTCGCGCTTGATGTCTTTGACAGTCTTCTCGCCAGGGCTCTTCGTTGTCTTTCTCATCGTCCAATCCTCGGTGGCTACGATGAGCAACAAACACTCTCTTAGCAAATGACCCTATTTGGACCCATAAGCGCTGACGTCAGACAGCCGACTGAGATCAAATGATCACTCTCAGCAACAGCGAACTTGTTAGCTCACGTCTTTGAAGTTCTTACCCCAAGTCAATGAGCAGTGTCCTTCAGGGCGATAGCTCTGGTGCATCACATCCGGCCCTTTCGTCGGTTTGCTGCACCGGAGACACCTTATGCTGACACTGACTTATCCGTCCGACCCGCCTTTGTTGCGAAGCGCAATCCTACTCTGCCTCATTGCCATACCAATAACCTTGCTCCTTCTTGGCTTTGACCGTCGTGTGCTGGACGAGGAAACACTTTGGCTGAAGCCGCTCAAGTTTCACCTCTCGCTGGCGGTTCACGGGATCACCGTTTTGATCGCCGCGCGGTTTCTTCCCGAGGCCTGGCAAACGCACATCGTCACCAAAATCGGCCTAGTCACCTTTGGAGCCGTGATCATCTACGAAGCGCTGTTTCTCTCGCTGCAGGCCGGACGCGGCGTTCGCTCGCATTTCAACGATGCCACGGCCTTTGACGCCATTGGCGGCACGATTATGGCCGCGGGCGCAGGGGTCCTGGTCGCGGTTCCGCTGCTCTTGGGCGTTGCGCTCGCCGTTGCCGCGCTGCGCGCCGGGCTCTCGGGCATTGCGGAAAACCCGCTGCCGTTTGCGCTTGCGCTCGGCTTCATTCTCGCGGGCTGGCTTGGCGGGCAAACCGGGGGAGCCATTGGGGCCAACGGTGGGCCATTCGTGGGCGTCGATCCGGCCTCTGGTCCCTTTATGCCTCTGACCGGATGGTCCCTAAGCGGGGGCGACTATCGCATCTCTCACTTTTTAGGCGTGCACGCGATGCAGGCCCTACCCATTGCGGCGCTGATCCTGCTCGCCATTTTGCCATCGTCGCTTGTCGCACTGCTCACGCTCCCGCTCGCGGGCGGCTGGGCAGGGCTCACGCTCTTCACGCTGGCGCGCGCGTCCGAGGGTCTGCCGCCCTTCTGATCTTACCCCAGATCAATAACCCGCCATCTGGCGGGTCCTATCCAACACCCATGACACCAAATCAAACCTCTCAAAGGACACTTGTTATGTCGGATGTAATGACTTCCAAAACGCGGATGCCGCACTCGGGTGCTTCTGGCCCTGCAGGACTTTTGCTGCTGCAGTTTGCAACGATGTGGGCAGCTTTCTTCATCCTCGCCCCTTCCATCAACTGGCTTAAGCGTCGCTGGATGAGCCTCCGGCGGTCATCCTGCCTCTCATCCTCGACCAATCCGTCGCTGTCTTTGCGGGCTATCTCAGCTACCTGATCCACGCTTTAGCCCTGATCCCGCTGGCAATCTTGCTTCGCGACGCGCTCGGCCTTTACGGCGCTATGGGGCGCATGGTCGTCGCACTCGGCGTTCTGGCGGGTTTTGCAAAGGCCTTCGGAATTGTGCGCTGGTTGTTCCTGATGCCCGGTCTAGCCGCGGCCTACACGGACCCATCTGCCACGCCGGAAACACAAGCTGCCATCGAAGTCGTCTATGGCGCGTTCAACGCCTACGCGGGTGGTGTTGGCGAATTGTTGGGCGTCGGCTTCTTTGCAGGCGTTTGGACGATTGTGATCTCGGTCGCCGCGCTTCGCAGGGGCTGGACATGGATCGGTTACGCCGGGTTTGGTGCCGCTGCTCTGTTGCTGTCGACGCTCCTGTCGGTCGTCGGAATTGAGTCGCCTCTCATGCTGACCCTCTCGGGCATCCTCTGGCAGTTTTGGACCTTGGCGCTCGCCATCACGATCTGGCGCAAGGCGTGAAGGTGGCGATGATGACCAAGCGGACATACTCTGTCATTCTCGGTGCAGGCCCGATGGGCCGCGCCATCGCCGACCAGCTGGTTTCAAAAGAAGGAACCGTCACGATGGTCACCCGTGATGGCCGCAGCGTCGGCCCTGCGGTCGCTTCTCGACGGGCAGACCTGTCCCAAAAGGAAGAGACCATTGCCGCCTGCGCCGATGCCGATGTTATCTATCATTGCGCTGCGCCTCCTTATCATCAATGGGACACGGAGTTTCCCGCGCTTCAAGATGCGGCAATCGCTGCGGCGGAGGCCACGGGGGCGCTGCTCGTCGTCGTGGAAAACCTTTATGGCTACGGCTGCGCTGGCATTTTGAGTGAGGACATGCCGCTTGCTGCGACGACCCGCAAAGGGTCGGTCAGGGCGCGACTTTCCGAGGAGATCTTGGCGGCACATACCGCAGGTCGGGTGAGATGCGTGCTCGGACGGGCAGCGGATTTCTTCAGCCCTGACGTGCGCATGTCGGCGTTGGGCGACCGCTTCTGGCCCGCTGTCTTGTCCGGCAAAACTGTGGACTGGGTCGGCGACCCGGACGCACCACACAGCTTTGCCTACCTCCCCGATTTGGCTGCGGCTTACGTCGCGCTCGCTGAAACGTCTGCGACATGGGGAGAGGCCTAGCACCTCCCTGCTCTACCACCGGTGAGCGCTCGCGAGATCTGTGAGATAGCGCAGGCGCCAGACGCGGTACCGGTCAAGCTTCGGCAAACACCGTCATGGCTGTTGCGACTTGTTGGGCTGTACCAGCTGGCTGCTGGCGAACTGGTCGAAATGCGATACATGTTTGACGAGACGTTCGTCACCGACCACACGAAGTTTGACCAAGCGGTTGGCATACAGGTGAGCGGCTGGGACAAGGCAGTGGCGGAGACGGTGAACTGGTGGCAAAAGCAGACAATGACGTGATGACACGAGAGGCCGCACTTGCGGCCTTCTCACATCGCCTGAAAACCGCTGTCCACCCCTTGGTCCCGGGTGAGGCCGCCTTGAACCGGCTTCATCAAGGCGCACGCCACCGGGTGCTTTCAAAAGGCGATCACATTCTGCGAGCAGGCACAATCGCGGATGAGGTGTTCTTCGTCCACACAGGTCTGTTGCGCTACTACTTCAACGACCCAAACGACGAGGGTCAGGAGCGGACGGGGCAGTTCTTCGACGATGGCATCGTCGTAACCGACGCCGAGAGTTTTCTTGCGCAGGTCCCCGCTACGCAGAACTTTGAAGCACTTGAGGCAAGTTCAATCGTTGTTCTCCCGCGCACTGTGCTTGAAACTGGATATGAGGAAGACCACGCGATTGAGCGGTTTGGGCGCCTAATGCTGCAAGAAGCGCTGATCGGCTCGCAGCGCCGTGCCAGCCGCTTGCTCACGCTCCAACCGGAAGATAGATATCGCCGCTTCATCGAAACGCGACCGGAAATCGCGCGGCGCGTGCCACAGTACCTCGTCGCCAGCTACCTAGGCCTAACACCAGAAAGCCTTTCTCGGATCAGAAGGCGCATTGCTCGAACGTGACGGCAGTCGTTTTGGCGGGATACAAATCCAAGCACCAACTTCGCATCTCTGAAAGTAACGGACGGCCCACTGCCGCCGTTCGCCAAGATATGTCATCGCTGCATTGCAGCCCGTCAATCCCGATGGGGTGGATAGCTCCTGCTCCCCTCGTAACGCAATGCGCCATAATGCAGTTGTCTGTCACTGCTAGGAAAGGAGCTACCCATTACAGGTTACAACAGGTGGCATCGATTTGGCTAAGAACGTGTTTCAGGTTCATGGGATCGCAGAGAGCGGAGCGGTCGTTTTCAATCATACGATCCGGCGCGCGCAACTCTTGGCTTTCTTCGAGGGTCTTCCACCATGCCTCGTTTGCATGGAGGCGTGCGGCTCCAGACATCATTGGTCAGGCTGAATATTTGCCCTGGGCCACGATGTTCAATTGATACCCGCCAACTATGTGAAGCCATACGTAAAGCGCGGCAAATCCGATGCTGCCGATGCCGAGGCAACCTGCGAGGCAGTGACCCGCCCCACGAGGCGTTTCGTTGCGATCAAATCGGAACAGCAGCAGGCAGTCCTCTTCTTACACCATGCGCATGATCTGATTGATCGCCAGCGCACTCAACTTGGCAACATGTTGCGCGGTCTGTTGGCCGAGTTTGGCATCGTGATTTCTCAAGGTATTGGAAGCGCAGTGAGGTTTGCTAAGGGCGTGTTGGACGGCGAATGCCCTGCAATTCCCGAGACTGCGGCCGACGTATTGGCCAACCTCAGTAGTCAGCTCGTTTCACTCCGTCTGCACGTCCGCTGGTACGGGACGCGCATGTGACTTCAGGCAAAGCAGGATCTCGCGCGTGACACTACTTCGAACAATACCGGGTGTCGGCGCAGTCACAGCGTCAGCGATCGCAGCGACTATTGGAGATGCACGGCAAATCAGAAATGGTCGCGAACTGGTGGCGTAGCTCGGGGCGACGCCACTCAATCAATCTGGCGGTGGCAAGGCGCGCTGGACTGTATCCAAAAATGGGCGATCGCAACCTAAGGCGCCTACTCGTCACAGGCATGACCGCTCGATTGAGGCAGATGAAGGTCAATCCAGACCGGTTCGATCCGTGGGTAATTGGATTGCTCGAGCGCAAACCAACCCGGTTGGCCACTATCGCAATGGCCAATAAGACGACAAAGATCATTTGGGCTGTGTTGACCAGGAATGAACCCTACCGCCCGCACTACGCTTGAACAAAAAGGAGTAGACCTACAGAGAAAGTAAGACCCGCGAGATGATGGAGCACAGTGAGCCCGCCGCCAAGACACCCCGTCGAATGTCAGGGACACCAGGTTGTCCGAAAAACCCTTGTGGGACTTAGCTTGCGGAAACCATCAGGGCCAGCGGCCGCGTGCGCCGCGCAAACAGGCTGGACACAAGTCTGCTTCTGTCAAGTGCCAATCAGCGACAAAAAACGTCTTGCTATGCAGGAGCTTTCCACACAGGACTTTCTTTGCAGGCGCATATACTCAGGACGCACGGACTGACCTCGGCGATTGTTTTGAGAAAGGCCGTTTCTAGTCGAGTACCGAAAGGGCAAGTCGAAACACCGCACTTACGTCATCCGCCGTTGCACCCTGCCTTTGCAGGTTCATCGCGCTTGCGATCTGGGCATCGATATAGGTTGCTGCTGTGCGTGACGCGATCTCAGTTGTGAACTGCCCTTTGGCTCTCGCTTCGTCGATCCATGCCTCATAGGTGCTTAAGGAAAGCTCCTTGAACGCATCGACCTGCCCACCTGCCAGTTCCCCAAGCTGGTCGCGGCATTGGCACATATCCACGAAAAGGCAGCCATTTGGCATCCCATGCTCTTGGTGGTCACGGAGAATGTAGTCAGTCAAAGCATCCAGAGCTTGATCAAAGGGCTGATCTTGCTGAAGCATCTCGTACAGCGGGTCCAGCGTCATCTTGTGGTATTCGGAAAGTACAGCTTGTTTCAGCCCGTCCTCGCTGCCAAACTCTTTGTAAAGTGTTGGCTTGGACACATTGGCACGACGGCACACCTCGTTCAGCGACACCTCTGACTGCCCTTCTTCCCAGTAGGCTTGCATTGCTATCGCTATAACGGCGTCACGATCAAAGGTCTTCGGACGTCCTCTTGGTGCTTTCCGATCCGTTTCGTTCATTTAATTACCGACCGGTATTTAATTGTTGACTCGACCTCAACATAAATTTAATACCACCCGGTAATTAAAATCAAGCGAGAACCAAAATGCCCGAACTGACGATCTCTAGCCTTGGCCTCATCCTGTTGATTGTACCGGTTCTCGTACATGGTATCGAGTTGCTCTACCCAACCCAGGCGCGCTGGGTTGTCAATTGGGTCTTGCCCTTCTTTGCGCCGATGCTGCCCAACCGATCATCATCGCTGCAACTTGACGAACAAATGATGATGATGGATGCGGCGATCGAGGCTGCACCGGCGGACAAGAAGCGCGCCGGTCAGGATTATGTCTTTCTGCTGATGTTTGAACAACGTCAGGGGGCAATCTGTTTTGCCGCTGCCGCCCTAGGGGCCCTCTACGGCCTGACCTCAGGCATTGCAGATCGCGATGTTCTGCACCTTGTCTTTGGTGTGATTGCGGCCCTCATGATGCTGGTGAATGCTAATCAGGCAGGGCTTCCGATATTCGGTCACAATCCCAAGATCTCAACCAACGGAAAGCATGTTGGCTTTGTGTTTGCGCCTTTCTGGGCCACTGCAGCCACACTGAAT
This sequence comes from Yoonia sp. GPGPB17, assembly GCF_037892195.1. Classification (NCBI taxonomy): domain Bacteria; kingdom Pseudomonadati; phylum Pseudomonadota; class Alphaproteobacteria; order Rhodobacterales; family Paracoccaceae; genus Yoonia; species Yoonia sp. GPGPB17. Next base: position 57,041 of record NZ_JATACI010000005.1, on the reverse strand, counting down.
GGATTGGGGTTCAGCTATGCCGTCTCCTAAGCACTTGATAGAATGCAACACAAAAAGGCGTCAAAGCTGACGTTGGATGTGTTTGCAGCATTCGGTGGGTTTGGGCTCGTGCGTGACCTTGTCCGGAGCACAGGATGCGCCAAACTAAGCCTTTTTGTCACCGGCGATAACGACCGTTTGCGCACAGGCTCGCATGACCGGAACGCGGACGGAGCCGTCAGTCTTTCCTTCAAGGCGAAAGACCTCTTTAAGTACTTGGGGCGTCTGCCGAACGAAATGCGACTGACCCGCCTTCGGGTATCCCTACACTGTGCGCGATCGGGGATAGACAAAGCCTGCGATCAACGGTGTCAGTTTCGGCATAACCAAGTAGGTCATTAGGCAAACCTGAGTGGTGACGGTTAGCAACAACCGAACGGGCTGCGGCCAGTTTGGGGTGAGCGCCGAGACGATGGTGCTGAGGATAAGGATCATTGTAAAGACGACGGCTATCATGACCACCGCCATACGGTGAGGGCTCGGCTGCGGCACCTTCGTTCCCTTCGGCGGGTCAAACCAAAACTCAAGGCCGGTCATGCGTTCGAAGGTTGGGTCGGCCTCAAAAAGTCTTGCCCCTTCGGCCAGCATCTCTGCGCGATAGTCAGAGCGTTCAAACTCCTCCAACTGTTCGACGCTGTCGAAGCGGAACATCTGGCGATAGGTGTCTCCAGGTTGGGCGGGCCGATGAAAACCAACGCCGATATAGCCAGGGAACTTCGCGGATGCACCTTCCGTCATCCGCTTGAGCCAAGCTTCATACTCCGCTTCGCGACCCGGCTTGACCCTTTGCCGCACAACAATTGTGACCGTGTCGCTCATATCGTCTTGTCCTAGCCGATTTTTGTCAGAGCGTCCTCTTGCGCCCTGACATGTTGTTGATTTCCTAGCTTGGGTAAACAGCCGCGACAGAGCTGTCGAGCACCCATTCCAAAGCCTTGTCCTCATTGCCCACCATCATCGCGGCCTTCAGATCCTCGGCGCTAGATGTCTCGGTGAGAGCGGTCTCCCACTGGTCGATATAGGCGCGCGTGGTGCCAAAGATCGATGGATCGCGCACAGCACCTGGCCCTTCATGCCCCGGCACAACCGTTCCAGCGCCGATCGCTTCAAGCTGATTAAGGCTTGCGCGCCACCGGGCAATCCGCTCCGGCGTGGTGTTCTCCGCCATCCATTGATGGGTGCCAGAGTACAGGAAGTCAGACGCAATCACCGTGTCGAGCGAAGGAATATGAACCGCCGACAACAAATCTGTGTCGCCGTGCAGCGGGTCGAGCACTTCGATCCGTTCGCCTTCGAGCATGATCGTGTTGCCAGTCATAGGCTCGGGGATGACAACGCGATCCGCAAAGGTGCCAGGTTCTGCGCCCTGACTCATTGTGCTGAGCATCCAGCGCGCCGCCGCTGACAGTTGAGATTGTACCAGCGGGTGCGCCACGGGTTTGGCATCCGGGAAACGGTCCATAATCGCGGCGAGACCCAGATGATGGTCCGGGTGGACATGGGTGATGCAGATCGTCTCAAGCGTTTTGCCAGTAGCTGCGATTACTTCTGCCAGCCGCGTAGCATTTGGCACGGTCAGCTGAGCATCAATCAAGACGGCGCTTTCTTCGCCCACGATGATCGCACTGTCCACGGCTGCACCCCAAAGATCGGCGGTAAAGATATCCGCTCCGCCGATTGCTGCGCGCGCGGGTTGAGCAATAGTGGTTGCAGCGGTGGCCGCCGAAAGCGCCATAAATGTTCGTCTGTCCAGTAATTGCATGCGTTTCTCCTAGGAATTGAAAATTGGTGCAGGTCAGATTGGGACTTTGCTGCGTTGCAGAACGGTCGCTTTTTGCTACCTTCAAATCGAATGAAGTGATAACGAATATGAATAATGTCTGACTTAAGTGATTCAGAACTCAGGCGTCTGGACCTTACCTTGCTGTTGGTGTTTCTAGGCCTCATTCGTTACCGCAAGGCGGCCACAGTCGCGCTAGAGCTAGGGCTGACTCAATCCGCCATTAGCCAAGCCCTTCGCCGTCTTCGGGATGTGTTTGGTGATGAGCTATTCCTGCGTCGCCCGCATGGCATGGAGCCCACGGCAACGGCACTTGCCCTTGAAGCGCCTGTCGCGGATGCCGTCAACGCATTGCGCGGCGCGCTTGGGGCTACTCGGTCATTCGATCCGGCAACTGCGACGGGGGTTGTCCGCGTGGCAGCACTTCACGCTGAACAAGCCGTCTTGATCCCCTTTTTCTTTGCAAGGCTTCGCCTTTTGGCGCCAGGGTTGACCCTGTCCATACTTCCAACCGGGCGACAGGACGCTGTTCAGGCACTCAAAGACGACCGCGCGGATTTGGCTCTTGGCTTCTTCCGGGACATTCCCGAAATCTGTTCAGGCCAAGTGCTCTTCACCGAGAGTTACTTGGTCGCGGGGCGACCGGATATTTTGACCAAGGCACCAAACATCGGCCTCGATGCCTATTGCGCTGCCGATCATCTGCTAACCGCACCAGGGGGCGGCAACAAAGGCGTCGTCGATAACCATCTTACCAAAATCGGCCGTGAAAGACGGGTGCTCCTTAGCTTACCAGCTTTTCTGCCAGCGCTTGCGGCAACGGCGGAGTCAGGCGCACTGTTGACTTTGCCGTCGCGGGTTGCACATCAGTTTGCGGCGCAATTTGGTCTCGTCACAGCGTGGCCGCCGTTGGAGTTGCCCAGCTTCCCGGTGTCTGTCCTGTGGCATCGACGAAACGAGACCGATCCAATGACCCGGTGGCTCAGGACCCAGTTGGCACCTTCTTGAGAGCCATTCGAAAGGACCGTCGTAAAGTCGCAAGCCCGTTTTTTTGCAGGCATCTTTCTGCTGGCAACCAAAACCACACGTTTGCTGCGGTTGGGCGCATCAAACGATACGCGGGACTTTGCAGGCCTTCGCTCCGGCTGCGCCAATGGCTGCTAACACAGATTGACACTAATCTTATTTTCGAGAATAATCCCAAATACAGGAATTATAACCCTTTTCGACGCTTCGAAACTAGCACAGCACCTGCGGATTCTCCGTGAGCGCCACGGCTTGACGCTCGCCGTTCTCGCGGATTGCAGTGGAACCAGCCGCGCAACGCTGTCGCGTATCGAAAACGCGGACGTCAGTCCGACCGCCGAAACACTCGGGCGGCTGGCAACTGTTTACGCGCTGCCCATCTCGCAATTGTTGGCACCTCTGGATGACGTGTTTCAGCCGGTCGTTTTGCGCAAAGATCAAGCGGTTTGGAATGACCCGGAGCACGACTTTTGCAGAAGAAGCGTCTCACCTTCGAACGGCCAACTGACAATTGAGCTAATCGAAGGCCAGCTCGGCAAGGACCAATTGATCACTTACGCTGCGCCCGCGATCCCAGGTCAGGAACATCATGTCTATGTTTTGTCGGGCAGGATGGAAATCACCGTCGAAGGCATGGCCGACGAACTGAAGGCGGGGGACTGCCTTCGCTACATCCTTTTTGGAGAGACCGTTTTCAGAACAATCTCCAGCCCTTGCCAGTATGTGATTGCTCTCTCATGACCAATCCAACTATTTCAATCGTCGTACTTTCACCGTCCGATATCGAAACGCATCTCGCTGATCTGACCAGGGTGATTAGGGACAGTGTGCTTGATGGTGCCGCTATCAGCTTCATGGCGACTTTGACGGACGCAGAAGCGCAACGTTTTTGGAATGACGATGTCCGTTCCGGCTTAGAGTTTGGAAGTCGTCTTCTATTCGGGGCTTTGGTTGATGGCCGACTTGTTGGCACCGTCCAGCTGGTTGTGGGTATGCCACCCAACCAGCCTCATCGTGCAGAAACCTCGAAAATGGTTGTCCATCCTGAGAGCCGCCGCCTTGGCCTGGGCAAGGCGTTGATGACGGCAGCGCTTGAGGCGGCCGAGCGGTCGAACAAGACACTCGTGACACTCGACACGCGCACAGGAGACGTTGCCGGAGCTCTCTATCGCAGCGTGGGCTTCGAGAAGGCAGGCGTGATCCCCGATTTTGCCTACGACCCTGATGGGCAAGCGCGACACGCGACTACCTATATGTATCGGTATCTTTGACCAATGACCCCCACTAACCTCATTTTTGCCGTTATGGCCTTCTTGGGGGGCATGCTGGTGGCTGCGCAGGGACCGATCTATGCACGTCTCTCGGCGGGCCTAAATCGAGACTTTCTGCTTGCCGTTTTTCTGGCTTTTTCAACGGCAGCGGCGCTAACCGGCGCGCTCGCTTTTCTGTCCGGAAGTTTTCGAAACCTCACTGTGACAACACTCACTCATTTGCCAATCTGGGTCTGGCTCGGAGGGGTGTTCGGCGCGATCCACGTGGTCATTTCCATGCAGAGCATTCCTGCGCTCGGGATCACGCTCTTTCTCGTGATCGTCGTCACCGGTAATCTGGTGGGCGCAGCTATCTATGATCACTTTGGAGCAATGGGCCTTGAGGTCCGTTTGTTCTCCCTGATGAAAGCGGTTGGATTGCTCTTGGTAGTTGCGGGGGTTGGGATCGTCGTTCGAGCCTGATCATTGCGCCCAGGACTTTAAGCTCGCTCCGGGAAAGCTGACTTTCGCCACGGCGCAGAAAACCGGAACGCTGGGCTTATTCCGTTGAAAAACTCTTTGTTGATCGACGCCTGAGCTACTGATTCAATTCTCTCAACGAGCGGGAGGATCAGCAATGATGGGAGCTAGGCAGGAGGCACAGGCGGCACTGTTTTACGACTTCTCGCTCGAGGATCATGTCCCGCAGGATCACCTACTTCGATCAATTGATCGGTTTGTTAATCTGGACAGCATTCGCGCGCATCTGTCGGATTTCTACAGCCACACGGGCCGTCCTTCGGTCGATCCTGAACTGCTGATCCGGATGCTGCTGGTGGGATATTGCTTTGGCATCCGTTCCGAGCGGCGTCTCTGTGAGGAAGTGCATCTGAACCTCGCCTATCGCTGGTTCTGCCGCCTCGATCTGAACGACCGTGTTCCCAACCATTCGACTTTTTCCAAGAACCGTCATGGCAGGTTCCGCGAGAGTGAACTGCTGCGCCACTTGTTTGAGACGACCGTCGGTCGCTGTATTGAAGAGGGCTTGGTCAGCGGCCAGCGCATGGCCATTGATGCCAGCCTGATCGAAGCTGATGCGAACAAGCAGTACTCAGCACCAAAAGACGAATGGGACGCCGCGCGGGTCGACAGAGGTGCGGCACCGCGCGCCGTGAAGGAGTATCTCGACACACTTGATGAGGCCGCCTTCGGTGCTGCAACACCTGTGCAGCCAAAGTTCACGTCCTTCTCTGACCCGGCCAGCCAGTGGACGGCAGCGCGTAAGGGTCCTGCATTCTTTAGCTATTCTGACAACTATCTGATCGACACCGATCATGGTGTGATCGTCGATGTTGAGGCGACGCGGTCGATCCGGCAGGCTGAGGTCGGATCGACCAAAACCATGCTGGATCGGGTGAAGGCCAAGTTCGACTTGCGTCCCGAACGCCTGATCGCCGATACGGCTTATGGTTCAGGGCCCATGCTCGGTTGGCTGGTGGATCGTAAGATCGCGCCGCATATCCCGGTGATCGACAAAGCTGGTCGCAGTGATGGGACCTGGTCGCGGGCAGACTTCGAATGGGACGCCAAGAACAACCAGTACATCTGCCCCGAAGGCGAGGCGCTGAAGCAGTTCCGACGGAATTACTCTGATCCTAATCGCGGACCGACAGGTAAAGGAGTCGCCAAGTACCAGGCTCTCAAACACACCTGCCAGGCGTGCCCGTCAAAACCCAAATGCTGCCCCAAAGCAGACTGCCGCAAGATCACCCGTGAGGAACATGAAGACGCCCGTGAGGTGGCTCGCGCCATCCGCAAGACAGATCAATACAAAGTCTCGGCCAAGCTCCGAAAAAAGGTCGAGATGCTCTTTGCCCACCTCAAACGCATTCTTGGCTTGGGAAGGCTGCGACTACGCGGCCCATGCGGCGCAAACGACGAATTCCTCCTCGCAGCCACCGCCCAGAACCTCCGCAAACTGGCGAAGATCTTTCCTGCACCGCAGCAAATGCGAAAAGCCTAATAGAAAAGGCGCTAACGCATCGTCCTTACCACCACTTTCTGCGTCAGCAAGACGTTGTTTTTCCACAGAATCGGCTCCAAGCTGACTTCAGATGCGGCGCAGCATCCTGTGGTATGCTGGCAAGGTCAACGTCGGGTTGTCGCTTTGGGAGGGCATGGTGGATCGGAGGATCAGCCATGCGAACGCCAAACTTACCTGCCATCCGTGCACTAGACCCTCCTGGAACAAAGGCCGGATTGTCGGTCAGAAACGACCACTCAAGGCCAAACACGTGTGGGCGATAAGGGTTCGGCTTGAACTTGCGGAGAACCATCGCGACCTCGCTCTGTTCAATATGGCGATAGACAGCAAGCTTCGCGGCTGTGGCTTGGTGAAGATGAAAGACGTCGACGTCATGGCCTCTGGCCAGTTCAAGGAAAGAGGCTCCGTTTTGCAAAGCAAAACTCAGAAACCAATAAGCTTTGAAGTTTCGGAGGCCCCCTCTTCAGTCGCAACATGGATGGAGGACGAACTAATGGTGGGATCTAAGTATTTTTGGCACGGTCGGTTCCACGAACGTCTCCACATCTCGACACGCCGGTATGCAAGGATTGTCCGGGATTGGGTCACGTCGATTTGCCTTGAGGCAAGCGCATACGGGACACACTGGATGCGACGAACTAAGGTGACCCAAATCTACAAGAAGACCGGCAACTTACGCGCGGTCCAGCTTTTGCTTGGGCACACCAAGATTGACAGCACCGTCCGATACCTTGGCGTCGAACTTGAGGACGCTCTGGCAATCACCGAGGCCATTGAAATCTAGCGAATTTGGGCCGCTTTCACTGGCGGCCCATTACGGTCATTCACCCCTGTGGACCGCTGCTGCGGTGCGGCCCGTCAGACTGGACCTTCGCTGCGAGTGCAACACTTGCAACCTTTCGCCTAACGCAGATCATTGACCATTTCACTCGGAAAGCGTTAGCTGCACTAGATGGTTCTCAATGACCTTTGAGTCGGCGAGATGAAATGGGAACACGGTGAGGTGTAGCCAAAAGGCGCCAAATCCGTGACTGCCCCCGCAACTGTAAGCGGTGAGCGACCCCGACAAAAACCACTGGGCACGCGCCTGGGAAGGTTCGGGAGAGCATAGATCCGCAAGTCAGGAGACCTGCCATCACGCGGCATCGCAAGATGTCCGCATAGTGTAACTGACCCAGGCGGGGTGTCCTGGAGAGAGGCAAACATGTTCGACGCGACTGCGTACCTACATCGACGTATCTCATTGCCCCCGCTGCAGCGGAGGCCGCGATGCGTGAGGCAAACGAACCAGAACAGCGTGGGTTAACGGCCTACCGGCAAGGCTTCTGCCTTACCAATTTGAGCACTGCGTCATTGGTCGGCTGTGCTCTGGCAGTGTCCGCATTGCTTTGGTTGTGCATCTGGGCGGTGGTGTAGATGTCAGCAGTCCTGCAAATTCGTAGCCTGGCACTTGGATATCCTGAGCTGACCCTGTTTCGGGGTTTGTCACTGGATGTGGAGCGAGGATCAACGCTCGCCATTTTGGGTGCAAACGGCTCTGGGAAAAGCACTTTCGTAAAGATGCTTCTTGGGCTGATAGCCCCGCTGTCCGGCAAACTCACTTGGCCTGATGGAGCGCCCAAAGAGATCGGATATCTCGCCCAGATGACGGAGTTTGATCGGCGCTTTCCATTGCGTGTGCGCGATCTGGTGGCAATGGGGGCCTGGAAAGGCTTTGGCCTTGGCGGTCGTATGGATCGCGAGACGAGTGCCAAAGTTGCATCAGCCATGGACGCAGCAGACGTGCTTGATATCGCGGATCGGTCTTTGCACACGTTGTCCGGAGGGCAATTGCAGCGTGCATTATTCGCGCGCGTGATCATGCAGGATGCTCCTCTCATCCTGCTCGATGAACCATTTGCCGCCGTGGACCAGACCACTGAAGCGCATCTGTTGTCGCTCATAGACCGTTGGCGGGATGAGGGCCGCGCTGTTGTGTTGGTCGTCCATGATCTTTCATCGGTCCTAGATCGTTGCGACAACGCATTGCTTCTTGGCAATGGAGAAGCCTGCCATGGCTCAGTCGATGCGATCCTGACGCCAGAGCGTCTTGTTGCGCAGAACTACCTCTCCAAAAGCCAAGCATCTTGGATGTTCCGCGCCTCTCAAGAGGAGGCAGTGCATGTTTGAGCTTTTCTCTGAGATGTGGGGCTTCGTCTTCATGCAACGCGCGTTTGTTGCAACGACCGTGCTGTCGGCCTCTGTAGCGCCCATTGGCACGTTTCTGGTTTTGCGTAGGCTTTCACTGGCTGGAGAAGCCATGGCACATGCGATCACACCGGGTGTTGTGATCGGGTTTGTGGTTGCGGGACTGTCCGTTACGTCGCTCCTTGTCGGTGGCCTTGTGGCCGGGGTGGTAGCTGCTGCTCTGACGGCGCTGCTCGCCCGAAAGACAATCCTCAGAAGTGATGCGAGCCTGGCGTCCATCTACCTGATCGCCCTGGCCGCAGGTATCTTCATCTTGTCCGCCGCGGGATCAGCCGTTCCGCTGAAGAGTTTTCTATTTGGATCCATCCTCGGCATTGATGACGCATCCATGATACTGGTCGGGGGTGTGGCAACGGTCACACTCGTGTCTTTTGCCGTTCTCCTACGCCCCCTGATCGTCAGCACCTGTGACCCGACCTTTTTTGAGGCCCAGACCAAACGGCCCTGGCTGATCGAGCAGGCATTCATGCTGCTGCTCGTATTGAACTTGCTTGCCGCATTCAAAACACTCGGCACACTGATGGCGGTTGGCCTAATGATCCTACCTGCAACGTCGGCACGGTATTGGTCGAGCACGATCACGGGTCAGCTCGGCCTGACGTTCTTCTTCGCGCTAGCGAGCTGCTGGGTAGGACTGACCCTTTCGTATCTCTTTCCGGAAACGCCCTCTGGCCCCGCAATCGTGCTTACAGCCGGTGGGTTTTTTTTGATTTCGGTCCTTTTGGGACCTCTTGGTTTTGGGGGGCGGTGGCGCAAACCGTCCCAACAGTCTTCTGGCCAAACATCAACAACCCTTGCGCAGACATCAAACAAAGAGAGACCTCAATGAAACTCAAAACCACTTTAGTCACCGGGCTTTTTGCCGCTTTTGCGGCTTTCCCAGCATTTGCCGACGACATGAAAGTTGTCGCCAGCTTCTCGATCCTTGGCGACATGGTTGAACATGTGGTGGGCGACCACGCCGAAGTCACAACCATCGTTGGACCCGATGCGGACGCACATGTTTACCAGCCGTCCGTTGCGGATGCGCGCGCGGTGGCGGAAGCCGATGTCATCTTCGTCAATGGCATGGGTTTCGAGACTTGGTCGGACACTTTGATCGCCGAGTCTGGCACTGACGGAACCGTCTATGTCGCAACTGAAGGTGTCACACCCGTGCTCGTTGACGGCGAGATCGACCCGCACGCATGGAACGCTCTGACCAATGGCGTCGTCTACGTCCAGAACATTGCTGACGCCATGTCAGAAGCGATGCCGGGTCACGCGACAGAATTTCAGGCGAATGCGGCTTCCTACATTTCAACACTCTACGCGCTGCATGCTGACACACTGCAACGCTTGGCCGCTCTCCCAGAGGATCGCCGGACAGTTGTCACAGCTCATGATGCGTTCGGGTACTTGGCGGACGCTTATGGAATGAACTTCGTGGCACCCATCGGGATCGACACAGAAGCCGAGCCGTCTGCGCAAGAGTTGGCCTCTTTGATCACCCAAATCCGGGAAGATGGTGTTGCAGCACTCTTCGTGGAAAACATCACCAGCCCGGCGCTTGTCCAGCAAATCGCGGATGAAACAGGCTTGGAAATCGGCGGCCAGCTGTTCTCCGATGCGCTGTCCGAGCGCGGCGGCCCCGCCACCAGCTACCTCGCCATGTTCGAACACAATCTGGGCCAGCTGCTGGCCGCGTTGGAAAGCAGCTAACGCAAATACAGCCGGGGCATACCCAATAGGATGCCCCGGCTAAATCTCGCAAAGGACGATGCCGCCTAATGTGGGAATGGACGCGTTCATAGCTGGGTATCGGATATGTTCCTGATCGCATAGCCCAATAGGTGAAGCACCATGACCACGCCATGGGTTCGGTACTTTGAACGGTGAAACTCGTTTTCTTGATGCACCAATTCGACCGACTGCGTGGTCACTGAAATCAGTTGAATTGAAATCACATGCACCTGCGAGGTGCGGCATGGGTAAAGGACGCGGGCAACAATCAACTACTTGCAAATGAACCTTCTCAGTATCTCAAAGAACTGTTCAGGTTGATCAGCCGGTATCGCGTGTGCGCAGAGCGCTTGCATCGTGTTAAACAGAGGAAACTGATAGTCGTCAGGAAGTCTCTTGAGGTACTTTTCTTGGCGTTTGATCTCGGAATTCTTGTGTGTCGTCATGTTCGTATCTCCTTGTCATGGCCGTCCATCACGGCTGGCGAACATCAATAGTATCGGCAACATTCCCGTACTTTGTGCATGTTTTCTTGGCAAAGTTTTTGTAGGGTTGGTAGGCATCTAGATCGAGAGTCGGCTTTTATAAAATACTAACAAAGACTTAGTAATGCGTGCGTCGAGTGTCTTGTAGTTGAAAACAGCTTTCGAACATGCTATATGATGTTCAGGAGAGCAAAAATGAGCAATCAAAGATACAAGCAGTTCCAATCCATCACTCTGCCACTCGCAGGGTTTTTGATGTTTGTGGGTACTGTTGCGCTCGTCGTCGGTTGACCATCTAGCGGCGTATGGCCGCAAACGTTGCCCCTACTATCATTCCAAGATGTAAGTTGCCAAGCAGTGCTTGTGCTGCAGCTATAATGCGAATGGACGGTTGAGGTGCAAAATCGCCATATCCCAAAGTCGAGAACGTCACAGATGAAAAGTAGATCGCATCCAATGCGCTCGGCTTGATATTGGCACTGTCGTGCACTAAGCCAATGTTTCGGTACAGAACGGAAAAGGCGACAATCATGAACAACGACGAAATCATCGTGTCCAAAAGCAACCGCCAGACGTCCAACTTAAACTCACTGCCGTCGTCTCTGAATGGCATCAGAAGGACAGTTTGAAAAAACACAAGCAAGCTGGCTGTGATCAAAGTAACAGCTGCTATCGAAAAGCCGATAGAATAGTCAGTCGATGCGTTACGGCCGAAAAAGACTGCCCAAAGGACGTAGCCAACCCCCAAGTACATCGATAAGCGCATATACATACGTCTTTGATCGCTTCCAGGTGTCGAACTACCGTGCAAACCCAACACGGTCATACGCAGAAAACCTAAAGTTGTGTGCCAAGCGGCTTGGATTTTCGCTTTGATAGGTTTCGTCCATTCCCACATAGTCTGCGCCTCTGATTTGGCCGCTGGGAAAGACTCGTCAATCCGCGTACACCTTAAAGGACGCAGTATCTCAAGGTTTTAGGGAGTTCTCAAACTAACTTTTGGAAAACGCTGCGATTATTTACGCTAGGTGGCCGAAACTACGAATGAGAGCGCTGCATGTGAGAATTGTTCAGAATGGAAAAGGCCCTCTGTGAAGCCATCCTCCCAACTCATACGTGCAACCTGCTCTAGAATGTTCCATCAAACAAAAAAGCCTTGAGACTGTTATGGCGTTCCCAGAGGCCGCTGGTGTTCTCGACATAGTGTTCGCAAATGCGGGTCAGGCGATCTCCATCGGCAAACCTCAGTGTCTCTTCATTGATCTCGGTCCGTAATGTGACGGCGGATTTCGCTACACCGCTTGTTGATAGGAATAAGCCCCCTGCCCGGCCTTCCCGAAGGGTCGTGTCAAAGAACGCCCCAACTTCACGTTTCCCAGGTTTTTGACCTGACCAGTGCTTAATCTCTACGGCATACCAGTGCACATCATCCACTTGGATATCGCAGCACAACACGTCCCTGCCGCCATCTTTAGTGGATGGCGTCAAATGCGCGTGAAAGCCCTGCCCTACAAGGACGCGATGAAAAAGCCGCTCGAGGTCGAACCAGGGGATTTCAGTCAAAGAGATGTTCGCTGCGGCCACCTCTCGTATCAAATGTTCGACCATCTCAACAACAATGGCGACCGCGCGAGAACGTTCACGCGCTTCGCTTTCTTGAAAGACCGTTGAAGCGTGCGCCTTTAGCCCGTCAAAGTCTAAGAAACGAACATTTCCTTCGATACGCGGTAAAAGCTTTTTACCCGACTCTGACATCGGGCGATTGCGCAGGACGAGGAGATGTGTGGCTCTGTCGGGGCCTTCATGCCAGCGCGCCGCGAAGCCTGGAAGGACGGACGTTTTACTTTCACGCGTGAAGGAAAAGTCGACTGCAACTTCTGGTCGTTTTAGGTCGAGATCCTTGAGCAAGAATGCAACATTCCGGCCGTTTACCCTGCGATCAGGTGAAACCTCAAAGCCTTCTCGGAAGAATATCCTTTGTAGAACAGGAAAGAAGTGACTCTCCACGGTCTCTGATAGCTGTTTAGGATCACCGGCGAGATGGTCAATATATCGGTGAATTTGGTCGAGTTCATAGACTGGGTTCATCTCATGAAAGATAAGCATGATGTTCGAAATGAAAACCATGCTGTGCTGAGTGAATTCACACAAAGATTACTGCGGGGAACTGGTTCTCGAAACAGACTGTAAAAATTTAGGCATGGCACGCCAACGCTGTCGCGCTGACCAGGCTCTTTGCTGCGCCCGAAGCCGCTTAAGCCGCGTCTTCGCCCATGCGGGATACGATCCTTCATGCAAAGAATGGATGAGACCGCGGCTGAGGCCGCGCTCACTGGGCTCGATTGTCAGCCGGGTCTCCGCTCCGCTCTAACCCATCTGGCAGTTTTCCATTTCCAAATATCCGCCTGCCATCCGACCGGCGCCCTGAACAGGGGCTCTGGTGCCGCTTGCGCGTCAGCCTTCACGCAGAATTTCGGTTCCTCCCGCGCACAGCGCGGGTCCCTCCCAATTTCAGCGCTCCGGCCCCCAGTGTCAGGTCACCGTCCGGCCGCAGGTCGGGCTTTGCCCTCTCCTGCTCTGCCCTTCGGAAGACGCGGGGGTCTTCCAAACGTCAGAGACAGGGAGGCCTTCGCCCAATGGCGGAAAGCAAGGCCAAGCCGCTGACCACACCAAGAGGTCGGCAAAACGAGCCAAGCACCGCTCCAACCACGAAGGAAAGGAGCCTCAGATATGGGTCTCGACCAATACGCATACATCAAAACCGCCGAAAGCGGCGAAGAAGGCGAAAGCGCCAAGTTTACATGGCGCAAGCACTCACAACTGCAGACATTCATGGAAGCCCTCTACACCGAACGCACGGGGTTGGATGCCACCGACCTCAATTGTGGAGAACTGGTGCTGCAAGCGCCCGACATCGACAGCTTAGAACAGGCCGTCAAAGACAGCGCCCTGCCCCATTGCGACGGCGGGTTTTTCTACGGCCATCAGTTCCAAGACGAACAGACCACCGAGTACCGCGACTACGATCTCGAATTCTGTGCATGGGCGCGGGCCGAGATGCAGGCCGGATCGACCGTGATCTATTCCTGTTGGTGGTAAGCCCGCGCCGCAAAGGCGCGTCAGCGCGCCTTTGCGCCCTTATCACACGTCCCAACCCACAAATAGCCGCTCTTCGCCCTCTCAGGCGCTCTGAGCAGCCCTGACAACACATCAAAGGACCGATCTCATGACCAAACAACAGACCATCACCCAAGACGCCGCCAGCGCCGTGATCCTGCAAATCCCGCTGGAAGCCCTGTCCATCTCCGATCTGAACCCGCGCAAGTGGGTGTCAGAGGCGCATATCGAAAGCCTTGCTGACAGCATCGAGCGCTTTGGCCTCATTCATAACCTCGCTGGTCTCATGGACGCAGACGGTAATGTTGGGATCGTCGCGGGCGGGTGCCGCCTACGAGCCATTCAACGGATCGCAGAGCGCTCCGAAAACCATCCCTTCTTAACCGTCCCTGTAAAACTGGCCTCAAACGCAGCCGAGGCCGAAGACTGGGCCAGTGCTGAAAACGCGGCCCGCGAAGACATGACCCCAGCCGACGAAATCCGCGCCTTTGGACGGATGAAAGCCCGCAATGCCACTGTGCCAGAAATTGCACTCGCCTTTGCCGTGACGGAGGCCCGCGTTTATCAACGGCTGGCGCTGGCTGGACTGCCAGACCCTGTGATGAACGCGCTTGCGGCTGGCGAGATCAGTCTTGGCACCGCCAAGGCATTCACGCTGTCCGATGACGAGGCAATGACTCTGAACCTCTTGGACCAAGTCAAAGGGCAAGCTGTGTCAGAAGCGGCGATCAAGAACGCGCTTCATCCCGATGCGATCAAAGCCAGCGACCGCCGCGCAAAATTTGTTGGCGTTGAGGCATATGAGGCCGAAGGCGGCACAGTCACACGCGATCTCTTCTCAGACGATGTCTTCCTTGCCTCCCCTGCCCTTCTGGATCGTCTCTTTGCGGATGCGCTGGAATCGGCCCGCATCGATCTGGTTGAGACGCAAGGCTGGGCATGGGCCGAGGCCCGCACCGAGGCTTGGCTTAACTACTACGATCTAGACCAGATGAAACTGGAACGGGTTTACCCCATCGAAGGTGAACTGACCGAAGCAGAGGCCGAGGAATACGACGAACTGGCAGATCTCGCCAACGGCGGCGTCTTGGATGAAGAAGGCCAGGCCCGCCTTGCCGACCTCCAAGCCATTCTGGACGGTGAGTATTCCGAGGACCAAAAGGCCCATGCGGGGTGCATCCTCCTTGTGAACGCATCCGGCAAAGTCGAAGTGACGGCAGGACTGGTGCGCCCTGAGGACAAGAAAGCCGCCATCGAAGCGGGCGTCCTCAAAGCCCCGACCTCCACCAAGTCAGACACGCCAAAATCGCTCTACTCGCAGAAGCTGACGGCGGACATGCAGGCGATCCGTCTGGCTGCGATTCAAGCTGCCATTCTGGCAAAGCCCGAACTTGTTCTCGATCTTTTGGGATTTGGTTTGTCCGAGGCGTCTGGCAGTTTCGAGAGCATCTTTGGCATCCGTATGGATCGTCCTAACAATGTCCCAAGCGTTGAAGACGGTTTTGAGGCGGAACCGCGTTTGGAGCATGGGGTCGATGCCAGCCAATACTGGCAGCAAGGCACCCGTGTTGAAAACCTCTGCGACGCCTTTGCAACCTACCGCGATGGCACCAAGAAATCCCGCAATGCCACGATCACTGAAACCATCGCCCGCACCCTGCCCTATCAGGCAGGTGGTCCAGACTTTTTTGCATTGATCGAGACAGAGGCAGGAGCCGACATTCGCAAGCAATGGACCCCCACGGCAGAGAACTTCTTTTCGCGCGTGTCAGCGCCCTATCTTATTGAATTGATGTGTGAATTCCTGGAGTGCGAAGCGCAAGATGAACGCGTGACGGGTTTTGCCAAACTCAAGAAGAGCGAAAAGGCAGAGAAAATGGAGAAACTCGTTAGCGATGCAACCACGCAAAAGCTGATGGGGCTGTCTCCAGACCAAAAGGCCAAGATCGACAAATGGGTGCCCGACTGCACCTAACGGCTCCTTCGTGGGAAGGACCAACTGGTCCCGCTCCGGCGGGGCCTTTTTTGTGGCTGGATTTACTGATCGGCAAAACTCAAGATGTCCGGTGGTGAGACAAGAGGACAAGCCCCCTGCCCCACCACCGGACCGGCGCTGTCCGCGCGGGAGCATCGCATTGGCGATGCAAACAGCGTCTATGCCATGTGCTCTTGGCCCCAGGCTTCCATGTGCTCAATGATTGGCAAGACGGAGCGTCCTTTCTGGGTCAGTGCATAATCGACTCGTGGCGGCACCTCAGCGAAGACTTTGCGTGAGATAATGCCATCTGCCTCCAACTCGCGAAGCTGCTTGGTCAGCATTTGCTTTGTGATGCCGAGAATAGCCCGTTGCATAACACCGAAACGATCAACACCATTGGCGATGCAGAAGATGATTACTGGTTTCCATTTGCCGCCTATGACGGACAAACAGTTCGTGACAGGGCAGATCTGAGCATCGGGATCAGGAGCCAATAGTTCCTTTTTCATGACTACCTCATTTTATTTTGACTAGTTGTCATATGAGTTAATATGCGCAGTTTGTCTTTCCATCGTCAACAGATGGAGAGATACATGAAAAACCTAATCACACCACTCGCAACCTTCGCCGTTCTGGCGAGCAGTGCCGCGGCACAAGATACCTCGCTTGAGGGCCTGCAGAGCCGGATTGTCGGCACCTGGACGTCGATCAGCTGCGAAATGCGACCCCAGCAGAATGCCGAGAACCCGGAAATGGCCCCTACCCCGTCCTATCTTACCCGCGATTTTATCTTTGATGACGCTGGTGGGTTTGAGGCCAACATTACCGTCTATGCAGATAACGGCTGTGCGATCCCAGCTGTGTCCTACGATTTTGCGGGCGACGTCGTTTGGCATGATGCCAACCCTGCGGTCGAAGGCGCATGGTCACAGGACTATCTGCTGAACAAGCAACTTGAGCTGACGGTGCTGGCTTCGCCAATTGCAGACCAACTGAACCAGCTCCCTGACGGTGCATGTGGTCAAGGCGCGTTTGTTGTCGGTGAACCCCGAGATATCTTAGGTCAACCTTGCGCCCTATTGCGATTTGTCGAGGGCAGCGCATTTGTTGCGGATCATGACTTCCTCTACGTCCGAGAGGACACCCCAAACATGCTCTTCATGGGAGGCAAGCATGTCGATGGCACAGGGTTCTACTATCCTGAAAACCGACCGACCGTTGGTCTTCAACAACCTATGATCCGGGTCAACTAATACGCTGAAAGCGATCAGGCTGGCCTCTGTGTTTGGTCAGCTTGATTGCTCTCTCTGCCTTTTCAGGCACCTATGGGTCTTTTGTATCCCGTATACTAGCCCTGGACGGATACATTGCTAGGCACTCATCAGGTCTTCTAAAAGGTTTGCCACTGTAGATCGCGGCATTCTGCAGGACCCCTTTTGCATTCACGACGTTGCCGATGGGGAGCAGATTGCCAAGAACGTTGCCCGTGTTGGGGTGGATGTCTGTGTGGGTCTCATATGCGGATGAGCGGCGCGGCGAGGAGATTTTGAGGGCTTTCTTGTGTCCTTGTCTTGGACTTTCGAGTTTACAGGGTGGTGTGATGTGCGCTTTCGTTGGTGTTGCAAGACATGCTGGTCGCAGAGGCCGACCCAAACACAAAGGGCGGTTGCCAGAATTGTCCCCTGCCCCATGGGCATTCCTCGCGGTGCAAAATTCTGCCCCCCTGCCCTTCTCCGCTCCGCTGCGCCTCCGGTGTGTTTCGGTCTTACGCCTCTGCAATAAGACCATCATTGCAACACCAACCAAAGGAGCAAAGCAATGACCACCAACTGCATCAAATTCGAAAGCGCCGACATCGAGACCGCGAAAGGCACAGGTTCAATCTCAACCCTGACCTTTGATCTCGACATCACCGTTGAGCCCATTGTTAGCGACAACCCGATGGCACCGACGCATCGCGTCCTTGGCCGCTCTCCGCGTGGCCGTCTCGTCGAGTGTGGCGGCATCTGGAAGAAGCAAAACCGCGAGACCGGTGCTGACTACTTTTCGATGACGGTCCGTGACTATGCGTTCAATGCCAATCTCGGCAAAGCTGCCAGCCAAGACGATGATGCGCTGCAAGCGATCATTCCCTGGGGCCCGAAAGAGGCTGCGTAAGTCTCGTTGCTGGCCGGGAAACCGGCCAGCGCAACTCTGATTACCTAGAATCAGGCACCGTGATTCTAGGTGATTAGATGCTCTAGAAGCTAATTTGGGAAAAAGAACCTCCTGTCGCCGATACCTACGTGGCAGATAGGCATCCTACGATCTGCTTATGGTCATCGATTGGGCCAATCCATCTAACACCTTCTTCGTTCCCAGTAAGTGAATAGATCATTTTGACAGCCGTGCAATTCCTATAAGTTGTTTAATAACAATTGGATAAGGTGATTTGCATGGCTGGGCATTGCAATTTTCTAGTCGAGAAAGCGAGCGGACAACGCTATATATTGTGGTTGATCTTGTGACTTCGGCGCTTTGTAGTGACAAGAACAAGACAGCCAAAGCCACGAGCGTGCATTGCGCCTAATTGAAAAAATCGTTGTGGATAAGCGATTTCCGCGTTAAGTCACAGTTTAACGAGATAAATCGCGCAAAAAGCGATATTAGGCGAGGCGGCAGCATGGGATCAGGACCATTCCACGGCGACACAGGGGGCATTCCCTTTGATGAGATTATCCTCCAGCAGGGGGAACTGATCTCTGACAGACTCAATATATTGCGTCAGGAGCAGTATCCACCGAATGCTCAAAAGGGTTTGCGCCAGTTTTCTTTGGCAGAGGTCGCTTATTTCCTCGGTGTTACGCAATCGACCATCAAGAAACTGCATCTTGAAGGTAAAGGCCCTGAACCAGAGACCTCATCCTCGGGCCGTCGGTCTTATTCCGCGGAGCAAATGCTGGAACTTCGCGCTTATCTTGATGCCAATGGGCGTCCTGGCAAGCGTCGCTACCTGCCCGGTCGAACGGAAGGCGATGAGCTTCATGTAATTTCCGTAGTCAATTTCAAAGGTGGCTCAGGTAAGACAACGACTGCATCGCACCTCGCCCAGCATCTCGCCCTCAAAGGTCACCGTGTGTTGGCGATCGATCTTGATCCGCAGGCATCGCTTACCGCTCTTCATGGCATTCAGCCCGAATTAGACTCTGTTCCGTCGCTTTATGAGACACTGC
Source organism: Yoonia sp. GPGPB17 (assembly GCF_037892195.1). Lineage (NCBI taxonomy): Bacteria > Pseudomonadati > Pseudomonadota > Alphaproteobacteria > Rhodobacterales > Paracoccaceae > Yoonia > Yoonia sp. GPGPB17. The sequence goes on along the minus strand of NZ_JATACI010000005.1, from coordinate 38,141 downwards.
GATACGATGATGAACGCCGTCCTATCAGTACAGTTATTCAGCCTACCAACTTCCCGAACCTCGATATCGTACCAGCGAGTCTCGATCTTCAAGAGTACGAGTATGACACACCTGTTGCTCTTACGAGTCGCGACCCTTCTGAGGGCCGCGCTTTCTTCACGCGTATTTCCAAAGCACTCGAAGAAGTAGATGATCGCTATGATGTTGTTGTCATCGACTGCCCTCCTCAGCTTGGATATTTGACTCTAACAGCGCTTACAGCGTCTACTTCTGTGCTAGTGACCGTGCATCCCCAAATGCTGGATGTCATGTCTATGAGTCAGTTTCTCCTTATGCTTGGCGGCATCCTTCAGACGATCCGCGAGGCAGGTGCTGAGATGAAGCTGAAATGGTTCCGCTATCTCGTCACGCGGTTTGAGCCAACCGACGGTCCTCAAAAGCAGATGGTTGGTTTTCTGCAGGCAATGTTCCCTGACCAGATGCTTGGGGCACAGATGGTGAAGTCTACAGCAATCTCTGATGCGGGGATCACCAAGCAGACGCTCTACGAAGTTGAACGCGCGCAGTTTGTGCGCTCGACCTATGATCGTGCGATCACTTCTCTAAACGCCGTGAACGACGAAATCGTGGATCTCGTACATCAAGCGTGGGGGCGCGATCTGACATGATTTTGACAGCCGTGCAGATAGGTTTTGACAGCCGTGCATGCGGCTTACTTTGCGAGCAATTGGGAGAGCAACATGGCTAGAAAAGATCTGTTGAAATCCGTGATGGTTGACACCACTCACAGTACGTCTGGATCTGAACGCTCCAGCTACGCAATGCGCGGCGCATCAAAATCAATGAAGGTCTCTATCGACAGTCTTGCCGAAAACTCGAAGCGCTTGCTTGAAGGCGAGACTATCGTCGAGATTGATACCGATCTCATCGATGCATCGTTCGTCAATGATCGTCTGAGCGGCGATGACGACGCCTTTGATGATCTGAAAAGTTCGATCGCAGCCACCGGTCAAGACACGCCGGTTCTCTTGCGTCATCATCCAGAAGCCTCCGGCAGGTACATGATTGTCTTCGGGCATCGTCGCGTTCGTGTTGCGCGCGCGCTGAGCCGTCCAGTTCGAGCCGTTGTCAAAGACATGGACGATGTCGCGCATATTCTCGCACAGGGCCAAGAGAATACAGCCCGCGCAGACTTGTCCTTCATTGAAAAAGCTCTGTTCGCGAAGAACCTTCGCGACCTTGATCAGGAAAAAGATATTATTCAACAAGCCCTGACAGTCGATGGAACGCTATTGTCGCGCATGCTCTCAGTCGCAAGCATCGTTCCCGAGCACCTGATCGAAGCGATTGGGCCAGCCAAACAGATCGGTCGTGATCGCTGGGAAGACTTCAAGAAGCTGATGGCCGAAAAAGCCAATCTCAAGGTGGCGGACCGCATCTTGGCGACGGATGGCTTTGATCAACTTGATAGCGACACGAAGTTTGAGATTTTGCACAGCAAGGTGGCCGAGGCGGGCAGGGTGCCCAAACGGCGGAGCGCCAAAGCAGCGCCAGCAAAACGCACCTGGACGGCTGGAGAAGGCCGTATCAAGGGCGTCGTTGGTCGCACAGGTCGCGCCTACAACATCTCGCTGACATCTAAGGATTCCGCTGGGTTTGGGGAGTTTCTCTCTGAGAACCTCGATCAGCTTTATGCGGATTATCTCGCTCAATCTGAGGAGACATCGACACCATGACCTGAGGCAAAAGAAAAGCCCCCAAGCCAAAGCGGCCCGAGAGCTTATCCGATTGATTAGACACCTACTGGATACCGCTCCCGCGAATCACTGTCAACGAAAGAACGTCGATTAGGCGAACGGGATCCTTTTGCCTCCATAAACCACGGAGGTGAAATACAGGCATGAAAAATACAGGTTGGCGCAAGCCGACACCGGGTCTTGGGGTTGCAGAGCAACTTGCTCAAGCCGGTGAACGGGTAGCTGTACCCAAAACAAGGGCATTTGTGGCCGTTAAGCGCGTTGGTGCGCATATCGGTCTTAAGGCAGGCGATATGATGCTCCTGGACACGCTGGGGGCCTTCACACAGGCCCAGGACTGGGAAGAGGGCAGGCGACCCATCGTTTGGGCGTCTAACGCCTATCTCATGGAACAGACCGGATTCTCACTCTCTGCTCTTAAACGCCATGCGCGACGCTTAGCTGAGGCAGGAGCCATTGCCTTCAAGGACAGCCCCAACGGCAAGCGGTGGGGCAAGAGAGACGCTGAGGGCATCATTGTCGAGGCCTATGGCTTTGATCTGTCCCCATTGTCGGCGCGTGTGGACGAGTTTGAGCAGCTACACGGCCATCTACAAGCCGAGCGAGAGTTGTGCCAGCGTCTGAAGCGCCAGATCACAGTCGCTCGGCGCATGATCCGCGCACGGATCGAAGCGGCCGTTAGTGGCGCACTCAGAGGCCCGTGGGCGCAGTTCACAGGTCTGCTCGAGGATCTTCTGGGCCGTTTGCAACGTCGAAACGAAGGCTCTGAGCGTCTTATAGGCCTGCTGACATGGTTCAAAGAGCTTCAGGAGCGTGTGGAAACAGCCTACCTCAAAGCAGCTCAGCCAGTTGAAGTTGTGGAAAACACCTCTGAAACGATCGAACAAGTGTCTCATAAGACTCAACAAATGAACCCCAGGGAGGTCATTTCTGAACCTCATATACTAATTACAAAACAACTCGATCCTGTAATTAGTAATTCCTCAGAAAAAAAGGAAGCGGCGGGCGTTATCCCCAATGCGCAACCGGAAGAGCGTGTTGATAGCGCGTTGGAAAATTGGGTTGTTGAGGTACGCAAAAAGCGAACTGCTGTCGATCTGCCAACAATCATGCAGGCTTGTCCTGAATTTGCCTCCTGGGCTCGCAGTATGGGCGGATTCATGAAGGATTGGGGCGATCTGCATCGGGTTGCAGGACAACTCAGGCCTATGATTGGTATTTCAGAGCATGCATGGAATACCGCGCAGGAAATGTTGGGCAAACAGGTGGCAACGGCAGCTTTGGTGCTGGTCTTTGAGAAACACAGCACGGGTGAAGTTGCTTCACCAGGTGGATATCTGCGTGGTATGGTTGAAAAGGCCGGGGCAGGGGAGTTGCATCTCGAGCGGAGCTTCTTTGGCCGGTTGAGCGCGGTGGCGGCGTGAAACGCAGTCAAAAATCCCCTAAGCCTTGCAATTCTTCCATACGATGGCATAAATGCAAGGTATGATTGTTCGAAACCATCTCAGCCGCATTGAGCAGGCGTTGGAAACCCAAGCGGGTGTCGTCCTGCTCGGCCCACGTCAGGTCGGCAAGACAACCTTGGCGCAGGATATGTCCGATGCCCGTGATGCGGTCTATCTCGATATGGAACGACTTGCCGATCGGCAAATCCTTGAGGAGCCAGATCTCTATCTGGATGAACAAGCAGGCAAGCTCGTTGTGATCGACGAGGTGCAGCTCATGCCGGGGCTATTTGGCACGTTACGTGGTCAAATTGATCGAAGGCGGCGGGCGGGGCATCGCACGGGGCAGTTTCTGCTGCTGGGATCAGCGTCTAACACGCTTTTGCAGCAAAGCGCTGAATCTCTGGCTGGTCGGGTGAGTTATCACGAACTGACGCCAATTACCCTTGATGAGGTAGGGCAGGGGGCTTTGGCGCAGCTTTGGCTAAGGGGCGGATTTCCGGACAGTTTTCTGGCGGGTTCGGATCGCGAAAGCCTGACATGGCGAGAGGATTTCATCCGCACGTATCTTGAGCGGGACATCCCATCGTTTGGTCTGCGCATCCCGGCTGAAACCCTGCGCCGGTTTTGGACCATGTTAGCGCATGAGCAGGGTGGATTGCTGAATGCTGCCAAGATCGCAGCGGGCCTCGGTGTCTCTGGGCAAAGTGTAGCCCGGTATCTCGATCTCCTCGTGGATCTGATGCTCGTTCGGCGTCTGCCGCCCTGGCATGCAAATGCAGGCAAGCGGCTGGTGAAATCTCCCAAGGTCTATATTCGTGATGCGGGTCTCACCCATGCATTGCTTGGGTTGGCAACTACGGAGGCTCTATTGGGTCATCCCGTTGTCGGCGGATCATGGGAAGGCTTCTGCATTGAAAACCTGATCGCTGCCGCCCCAAGGGGCACGGAGGCCAGTTTCTACCGATCATCTGCGGGGGCTGAAATCGATCTGATCCTCAAACTGCCCGATCAGAGCCTTTGGGCCATTGAGGTCAAACGCACGACCAGCCCGAAGGTGACACGCGGGTTCCACATCGCCTCGGATGAACTTGATGTCACCGAGCTGCTCTTGGTCTATGCAGGCGATCGCGAAGTGCCGGGGCAGGGGGCCTGCGCGCCATGCCCTTGGCAATGGCCATCGAGAAGTTGCGCGCGCTTTAGATCCATGCCGCGGTTTCAATCGACAAGGATCGTAGCCATTCGGCTGTCTTGAGCGGTTCGCCGTCCTCCACGTTGAGGAAAGCCGGTGTGCGCTGGTATTTGGCGATGACCTAATCAGGCTTGTCCAGTTCGAGCGTCCTAACCTCTGACATGATCCATTTGTGGAAGTGGTTTGCCGTCTGGTCGATGCCAAATCTCCTCCGTTTCATCCCCGTGCGAGCTAGGGATCGCGGGTTTGACGGACGCCGCCAATCGCGCAATGGCCTGCCCGCTCCATTCGCTACCGCTCCCGTGTTGGCCATGCGCGGGAGGCTATTGGCCTCCGTCATTTCCTTCCGCGTCCCGCACGGGGACGAGAAACAGGAGGACATCATGGCAAACCGACCCGACATCTACACCCGCGTTACCGCAAAGATCATCGCCGACCTCGAGGCAGGCACGCCGACATGGCAAAAGCCCTGGAGCATCGACAACCTTGCTGGCCGTATCACCCGGCCCCTTCGCCACAATGGTATCGCTTACCGTGGTCTCAACATCATCCTACTCTGGGCTGCATCCGTTGCCAGTGGTCACACCAATGCGACCTGGATGACCTATCGCCAAGCGCTTGAACTCGGTGGCCAGGTCCGCAAAGGCGCAAAGGGTGAGCTAGTCGTTTATGCCGACACTTTCCGCAAAACCGAGACCGATGATACCGGCCAAGACCGCGACATCAAAATCCCCTTTATGAAAGGCTACACGGTGTTCAACGTCTCGCAGATCGAGGATTTGCCAGAGTCATATTACGCCGCACCAGAACCGGTTCTTGATGCACCGGAGCGCGATGAGCAGGCAGAGGTATTTTTTGCAGCAACGGACGCCGATATCCGTCATGGGGGCAATCGGGCTTACTATGCTGTGGAGCCGGATTACGTGCAGATGCCGCCATTTGAGTGCTTCGAGACGCAAGAGGCGTACTTCTCAACACTTGGACACGAAATGACCCACTGGACGCGCCACGCAACCCGGTTGAACCGTAGTTTTGGCCGCAAACGTTGGGGCGACGAAGGCTACGCGCAGGAAGAGCTTGTGGCCGAATTGGGTGCAGCGTTTCTAGCCGCTGATCTTGGGCTGTCGCTAGAACCGCGATAAGAGCATGCGGCCTATATCGACAACTGGCTCCGTGGTCTCAAGAACGACAAGCGGTTCATCTTTCAAGCAGCAGCGCATGCGCAGCGCGCGGTGGACTATTTGCATAGTTTTCAGGCGAAACCTGATGGGGTCGCTGCGTAGGTGGCTTTATCCGACTGATCGGTTTCCGGACGTTTGGGTCGAGTAGACTAAGGTCGGCGCTCGGGACAAACCGGACTCGTTCAGTCGCGGCTATTGCTAACGCAGCATTTGCTCGAATTAACGGCTCTTTGTCTTTTCAAATTAAGTCGATATCGCAATAGTGGTCATTCGTGTCCGATACACCAGCTCCATCCTATTCCCTGCTTTGCGGATTCACAAATGACCGCTTCACGATCAAATAAGGGTTCTTGGTTGCTCCGGAGCAGTTGTATGGCCTCACTTTCGCATACTGACGTTCAAAAAGAAAATCAGGGAAATAATTAAGCCGGTCAAGAGAGCCGCTACCCCACCCACCAATGCGCCAAACGAATAGAAATCACTCATGCTAAACAACCATGCGATCAGTGCGGCGACGACGGCCCCAATTCCAAGACGAATTGGCAGGTTGAACGCAAATGGTTGCGCTCCTTTGTGGCCGGACTCATCAGCAAAAAATCTCCCAACAGTGCTGCGGATCGTACCGCCAAGAGGAACGGTCAGGAACGCCGCCAAGAAAATCCCCCAGAAACCGCTAAGTCCGAGCGACTTTAGGATCACCGCTATGATGGCCCCCGCGATCGCCACACCGAGATAGATGGCGAAGAACATCATTGATACGTTAAAAGGTGCGTCTTTCATGTCGTTTCTTTCTTTGCGGTGTTGTCATGTTCGGATTGCCATACATCCAATTGCTGCCGCGATAAAGGCGAATACAATACGGAGATAGTGCAGGTTGATCCACTGGTTGAGCTTTTCTGCAACAGCCTCTACAGGCACTTGCCCACTAGCAAAAGCTGAATTTGACGGCACGAAGTAGGCAAAAGTGAGGGCCATGACGATGATTATGCAGCCTAGGCTAAGACCCCACAACAACCTGTCAGGTAATTGCCAACCAATCACAAGCGATCCAATCAACCCGATCAAGGTAGGCGCAACAATCAGCGGAATCGTATTGGAATTAAACTTACCGTTTGCCGCAAACCACTCTAGAAACTCTGCCGGTGGCAGGCTTCGCCAGTAGGTTCCGAGTGTCACCCCGATGCATAACATAACGCCAGCAAATCCAGCCGATCCGCAAATCGCAAGAATGTTAAAAGTTGACCCCCACATCGGTAATCTCCTATCTAAATTCAAAGGCTTCGGTGTGAATGCGATTTCTCGACACACCTGCCTTTTTGAGATCGTTGGATATTCCGTCGATCATAGGTTTTGGACCACACAAGAAGAACTCATATTGCGCGAAGTCATCAGGCAGGTTTTCCTTCATCTTATCGACACGCGCAAACTCCCCACGTTCAGAAAAGAGCGGTATCACTTTGACATTGCCCAACTCTTTGGCGCGGTCTTTCAGCTCATCAAGAAACAATGCGTCTGGTTCTTCACGGGCGGCATAGATCAAGTGAATGTCACGAGAGTCGTCTTTGGGCATCGCACGCATCTTCGACAAAAACGGGGTCAGACCAATACCTCCAGCTACCCACACCTGTTTTGGTCCCGCAATCGTCGCATCGAAACGACCATATGGTCCACGCACAAGTACGTCTCCGCCAGGCCTTAAGTCTTCTCGAACTTTTCGGGTCCAGTCACCTAGAACCTTCATCGTGAACCGTAATTGATTTTCGTCGGGCGAACTTGAGATCGTGAACGGATGTGGTTCGTTCCAATTCGAGCCTTGCACTTCCACGAAGGCAAACTGTCCCGGTTTGAAATCGAGCATTTTTCCTACGGGTTCCATCACCACTTCGGTCGCTCTTTCCAGTGCATTTACCGCTGTAATCTTAAAGGGAAGTGCGGTGCGCCGGTTCATTCCAAAAATCGAATAAATCAAGGAAATTACGCCGATGACCGCGGCCACGATCAGCAGGAAGCCAGACGGGCTAACTTGCTGAAAGAAGATGCCCGGTGCCGACATGAAGTGACCTATGACAAGGACGTAAACCAATGCCATAGACTTGTGGGTCGGTCGCCAGCGTGAATACCGGATTTTTCGGTTGAGCGCGACAAACAAACCAATCACCAGCACGATCAAAGCTAGCATCCCGAGGTTTGCCGAAGGGAAGGTCAGGTTCGCCACAATGTCGGCACCTTCCGGCAGGTCCTTCGGCACCCCAAAGAAATGTACGAGGGCAAACAGTGCAGCAAAGACACCTGCGACACGGTGCACCTGATACATGCGATCCAAACCGCCGAACAAATCCTCGAAGACCTCAAGCCTGGTAGATAGCACCACCGAAGACGTCATCAAGAGAAACGCAATCCCGCCCAACAACGTGGTTCCCGTTGTGCGTAGCCCATGACCATCTGGCGCAAAGCCAAGATGAAGAAGGACGAAGAGGGCTATCAGCCCCGATATCAAATACACGCCTTGTTGTTTCAACACTCCCAATACCCCCTTTTGGTCCTTTGTCTTATTGACCGGTGATCGCGGCGCGGTATGCAATGTTCACGACATAGCCGGAGAGAAACTCGTCTCGGGTCAGTAATGCGTCACCATCAAGGTCGGCGCGGCGAAAATCAGCGATCATTGACTGGTGGTATTCCCTGCGACCGATCGTGCCATCGCCGTCTCGATCCCAAAACGCAAAATGTATTCTTTGGGCGGTCTCATAGGCGCGCTTCTGATTCGCTTCGTCTGCGAACTGGATGAAACCAAAATCAAAAACAGTAAATTCTTCAAAGTCAAGCGACAGATTTTCATCGCTGTCCATTGATACAAAAATCGTGTCTTCGAAGTTCACAAACTCTCCCGAGTCTATGATGCCGTTAGGGTGTTCCTCGATGGACCCAAAGACTGTTTCCGCAAGGTCACGACCAGGCGTGGTTTCTGTTTCTTGACTGACCGCTATTGTGGCCATCACAGAGAGCATTGTCGTGATGAGAAAGATTTTTTTCATGGTGTCTGCCTCCTAGAACTAAATTGCATAGCTAGCTATGTAAATCTATACCAATCGAGTGTCAACTGTTAGGCGCAGAGTATGTCGTTTCGAAGAATGCAATCCCTAGGGTATCTCACAAATCATCTTGCGCGCTTGTTCGCTCAAGAACTCGCGCTACAGATAAAGCCTCTCGGGATTGTACCTGGTCAATTTCCAGCATTGTTGGAACTTTATGAACAGGATGGGCAGACGCAAAAAGCGTTGGTTGAGAAGCTCGATGTGGAGCAAGCGACAATGGCCAATACGCTCAACCGTATGGAACGTGATGGGCTTGTCGAGCGTCGGGATCACGCGGCTGATGGCAGAGCAAAGACAATACACCTCACAGCAAAATCGCAGGCAATTCAGAGTGAGGCTTTCGCAGCGGCTCGGGCCGCAAACATGAAGGCCATGTCGGGATTATCCCCAGACGAACAGCGACAAATGATAGGCATTATGCAGCGAATGATTGCGTCTCTAAAGAACGCTAATTCTTGAACCATTAACCTGTTTTCAACTTAAGCCCGCTGCTCAGTGAACAATGACCGCTTCTTGCTTCTCGATAGGGCATCAAGATCAGTGCAACTGCAGCATTTTCCGTGATGTGAGCGCGTGTAGCGTATAAATTAAACTTGCAGTTCGGGCTCAGAGCGGACTTGCGGCGTTGCGGCAAGCTAGTTCTAGACCTAGATGACTGCAACGCGGACAGACCCAACCTTGGGTTTTTGAGCATTGCTGACGCAGCATCCTTTTGCGCCTGCAGCGTATGTTCTGTTGCAGCGCGGAACATGTCATCATTGCGGCCGTTCGCGAGGCTCGATTTTGGCCGCATCGACAGCGCAATGACTGCAATTGGATCGGAGCGGTTTCAAACTTCTCCATTCAATAGAGGATTGGTTGGTCGTCAGAGCCTCCAGACAATTATCCCAGTCCATTGTGTTTTCCGATTTCGGCCTCCTCAGAATGTTACTATGTAACACTAGACAGCTATTTGCAGGAAAAACGGATGCCCATAGACACCACGATTCTAAACGGCTTTCTTGGCGCGGGCAAAACGACATTGATGCAGAGCCTTCTGGTTCAAGCGCGAGACCTGAACAACGTTACTCTCGGTGTCATCGTCAATGAGATGAGCACGTTGGATGTGGACGGTTCTGTGCTCGACACCAGTGAAGTTATCTCGCGCAGAAGTCCGCATTTCGCTTCGATTCCGGGAAAAGTATCAGCAGTGAAGAGGGGCTCCGCCAGTTTCGCGAGGCGGTCGAAAAAGTTCTCGCGGATGGAAAGGTCACGCACCTTATCATTGAAACCTCTGGCAGTACCCACCCTTGGCCGCTGTTGGAAGCCATCCGCGCACTGCCTCAGCTGCGCTTGCACGGATTTTTGTCTGTCGTGGACACCGTGGTTTTACGACAGGACCATGATTTCGGGCGGGCGATCCACCCGGTGGCCAGCCAAAACCTGGCGGCTGGCTAAGCGCGGTGTCGCGAACCTGCTCGCCGAACAGGTCATGTTTGCCAATCGCCTGCTGCTGAGCAAAGCCGACAAGGTATCGCGTGACGTGCTGCAACAGGTGGCTGAAGCTGTGCATCCGCTCAATCCCCGCGCCGATGTACTGGCTATGCAATGGGGCAACGTGAGCCTGGAAAAGGTTCTGGCGATGCCGCTCTACGATTTTGAAAGAGTAAAAGCGTTTGGGAAGGAGCTGACCGAATGGGAGGCCGAACACAGTGCCGCGCCCATCGCTCAGCCAGAAACCTATAAGATCGGTAACCGGGTTCTGCGCGACCCGCGACCCTTTCATCCGCAGCGGCTCTACAACGTGTATACGCAAGCTCTTGGGATCGGCATCTACCGCAGCAAAGGCTTCTTTTGGCTGCCAACGCGCGACAACCTGATGCTACTATGGAACCAGACCGGTGGTAGCGTCGGGCTGGAGATCGTGAATTACTGGCGGATCAGCGCACTCGAAGACGGCAGCTTGAACTTGTCGGACTGGGAGAGAGACGCAATGCGCGCCAAGCTCACCGAGGCGCATCCCGATTTTGGCGACCGACGATGCCAATTGACAGTGATCGGGGACGAATTGGAGCTTGATAAGTTTGTCGAGGCTTTGCAGACGTGCTTTTGTACTGATGATGAGATCGCGGCCTGGCAGGCGGGCGAAGACTTCGCAGATCCTTGGCCCAAATCTGTCGCGACATTGCGTGCGAAGTAGATCCTAATCCTGAGACAGCTCTTTTGCAGCCTGCTCAAACCACGCCAAGGTGCGCGCGTGATGCGCTGCGCCCCAACGATTGATAAACTTTTCGGTTTGATAATCGGTGTGATCATGCAGGGCGGTGAGGCGTTCGGCGACATAGTCTGATGTGAGTGGAATTCCGCACTTTATAGTGATGCAGTGTTTCCAGTCTTCGTATGAGGTTGGTACGAGGGACATGTTGTTTCACCTTTCAGGTCTGATCTTTAGCAGTAACTGGTAGAGCGCGGTCAGCAGCGGTATCTCGACCAGCATGGCTGCAACAATGACGGCCAATATCAACGGCTGATCCGGGACTGCGATGGCGGTCAGGGCGAGCATTAAAGGCCCGTTTCGGGCGGCCATGGTCATAGAAAGCAAAGCGCGTTGCGGGTACTTCAATTCGCCCAGGCGCGATAAAACCTCGCCGACGGCAAATGTTGCAATGAAAAAGAAGAGCACCGCCGCAGCGACCATCGCCGCCACATCCAATTGCCCCGCGATGTCACCGATATGCATTGCAAAGATCTGAAATATCAGGGCTGCTAGCACGAAGTTCAGGCCCCGGCTTACCCAAGACATAACGGCCACACGCTGCTGCATTGGCAGAAGACGCTCTGCGGCGCATCGCGCCCCTTGGGCTGCAATCATTGGCACCAAAAACCATTGCAGCAGACTTGTCGACATCGGGGAAAGATCAGCCAGCCCGGCTCCGTTCGCAAACAGCCACAGCCAAAACGGGAACAGCAGAAGCTGGGTGATGATGTTGACGGGAATGAGCGTCGCGCCCAGTTCGGTGTCGCCTTTGGCCAAGCGTGCAAACCCAAGAAACCAGTCCGTACACGGCGCGAGGAAGTAAATCATCAGCCCGGCAAAGAGCACGGGGTGGTCTGAGAAGAAGAGGCTCGCGATGCACAATCCGACGATTGGAATGATCAGGAAATTCGCGCTCCATGCCATTGCCAGGAACCGTATGTTCGTAACGGCACTGAACAGTGAGCTGAGACGCAGCTCGAAGAACAGCAAAAAGATCATCAAGAGGAGCGTAATGTCGATGCCCCGCGAAAGTGTCGCGCTGGAGGCCGGTGACATCACGCCAACAAACCCGCCAAGCGAGATCGCACCAAGCAAAAACACGGACGTGCTGAACGACGCAGGCGTGTCGTCATTCCTGTTTGAAATGGCTGGGTCTTGTAGGGTCATCGCGCCAACGCTCCGTTCCGCCTTAGCACAGGCATTTGTCGTCATCGCAGCAGGTTAAATCGTCGAGGAACATGTTGTTTTCGTAATACATCTCCAAGACGGATGTATCCGCGCCCATCCGCGCGGCGATGGCGCGCGCAACCACTGCAAAGCGCTGGCGAAACTTGTAGATGAAGCAAAACAGATGTCCCTGATGCGAGACTTCGGGCCCGACAAGAAACAAGCCCGGCATTGCGGTTGATTCATCCTGCGCGGTGAGAAGGGGCACCCCATCTTCCCCGTATTCAAACCATTGGGACACCCGCTGTGTCCCGCCAACAAACCCTGTAGCCAACACCGGCGGCCCATCAGAAAGCCAAGACCGGCCATCCGCCGCCAGAATATGCGCCCCGCTGCCTTCCTGTTCTAAGGCGATGACTTCAACATCCGGCAGAAGTGTTATGGAAAGGCACCTGCGGAAGGTGTCGAGGCGCTGCTGCGTGTAGGGTGAGAGGCTTCGACTTGGATCTTTGTCCCCGTCCAACCAGGGGGCGCCGCGGTCCAGGACAATGACATTCTTGCCCTTTTGGGCAAGTCCAATGGCTGCGTCGATGCCGCTTTCGTAGCCCCCTATAACAAAGACTTCGTCTTCTTCGATATCGTCCCAGCTCTCGACCGTGCCGTAGTGCCGTCCAAGCTCGGACCCCAGCAAACCTGCATCGGTTGGCGCGCCAAAATGCCCGCAGGCCCAGATGACATAATCCGCTGTCACCGGGCCCCTGCTGGTTTCTAGTTTGAAGGCATTGTCGACGGGTTCAACTGCGCGCACATCGATGCCGCATTGGACATTTACGCCAAACATGTCAGCCGCTTGGTCAAGGTATTGCGCATATGCCGCACCGCTTGGATGCTCGCTGCGCAACGACCAGCCCGGAGAGCTGTCAAAGCTGATTGCGTTCAGGTCTGTGACGCCGAAGACGTTGCCTGGAAATGACGGGGTGAGCAGCCGTGTTTCTTTGGGCCAGTCGCGAAAACTCTGCCCGATTTGTCCGCGTTCGAACACCCATACATCTGGAATGGCCAAATCGCGCAAAACACGCGCAACCCCGATACCCGCAGGTCCGGCGCCCACAATTGCGACCGAGAGGTGATCAGGAAAGCCTGTTTCTGCATCGCAGATCATCGGTTGGATCGTCCTGTTTTTGGGTTCGGCTGGGACCACAAATCCGGGCTATATGGTTTGAGACAAACTTATGTAACTCTGACAGTTGCATATCTCGCCCAACTCGTATGTTATATTATAACATCAGATACAAGCCGGAGTTTTCCATGCTAGACCAACGCCTCCCCGTCACAGTGCTTTCCGGATTTCTCGGAGCCGGAAAAACCACCCTTCTCAACCGTGTGCTCAACAACCGCGAAGGGCGCCGCGTCGCGGTGATCGTAAACGATATGTCCTAAGTGAACATTGACGCAGACCTTGTGCGCGCGGACAACGAGCTCAGCCGGACCGACGAAACGCTGGTGGAGATGTCCAATGGCTGCATCTGCTGCACGTTGCGTGATGATCTGCTGGACGAGGTGCGACGCCTCGCCGGAGAGGGCCGCTTTGACTATCTGCTGATTGAATCCACCGGCATTTCCGAACCCCTCCCCGTGGCCGCGACTTTCGATTTCCGCGACGAAAATGGCGACAGCCTGTCTGACGTGTCGCGCCTCGACACGATGGTAACGGTGGTCGATGCCGTGAACCTGACAGCGGACTATTCCAGCCAGGATTTCCTAAGTGATCGCGATGAAACGCTGGGCGAAGAGGACGAGCGCACCTTAGTCAACCTGCTGGTTGAGCAGATTGAATTTGCGGATGTGGTGATCCTGAACAAGGTGACGGATGCTGGCCGCGAAAAGGTCAATGCAGCCCGCCAGATCATCCGGTCCCTCAATGCAGACGCCAAGATCATTGAGACGGACCATTCGAATGTTGCCAGCGATGCGATCCTCGATACGGGGATGTTCGACTTTGAAAAGGCGCATGAGCATCCGATGTGGGCCAAAGAACTCTACGGCTTTGCGGACCACGTGCCAGAGACCGAAGAGTATGGCGTTGCCAGCTTTGTCTATCGTGCCCGCCAACCCTTTGAGCCAGAAAAAATCCTGAATGTTCTCAAAAGCGATTTGCCGGGTGTGATCCGTGCCAAGGGGCATTTCTGGATTGCGACCCGCCCTGGTTGGGTGGCCGAGTTTTCCCTGGCCGGTGCACTGTCGTCGATCCAACCGCTGGGCACCTGGTGGGCGTCGGTGCCCCAAGACCGCTGGCCGACCCATGAAAGCGCGCGCTCCTATATGGCGGAGCATTGGCAAGAACCCTGGGGCGACCGGCGTCAGGAATTGGTCTTTATCGGTGCAGGGATTGACTGGTCTGCATTGAAGGCGTCCCTGGATTCTTGCCTGGTGCCCGAGCATCTGGCCCCGGGTCCCGACGCGCTGCCCGACTTGCCCGACCCATTCCCCGCTTGGAGACGTGCGCAGGAGGCCGCATGACACTTCACCAAAACCTGGTTGCTGCGCAAAGCGTTGGTGTCGCTCTGTCGACGACGCCCAAGGGTCTCACCTCTATCAAGGACCCTGCCTGCTCTGCGGCAATTTGGAAACGGGAACCTTTGAGACGTTTTCAAACATGGATTGACAGCCTTAATCCCAAGGATTTGCCCCGCGCGCGGATCATGTTGCGTGCAGAAATGGTGCGCGACGCCATGACCGACCTCACTGAGGCGTTTGGGTTGGCGGATTGCGCAGAACGCACAATGTTGATCGATGACATTGCCGCGCTTGCGGCCATGTTTTCCAGTATCATGGACAGCCGTTACCTTCGGCTTCGGCTCGATGTGGTGACGACCAATGCCTGCCGCAAATTCCATATCGACGCCGTGACGGCGCGTTTGCTCTGCACCTACCGCGGAAAAGCGACGCAATACGGAAACGGCACCAAGGGCGAGAACCCTCAGCAAATCCATGACCTGCCGACGGGCAGCCCCATGATTTTGCGTGGGACGGACTGGCCAAGTGCCGCAACGCCCGGCCTTTTGCATAGATCGCCACCGATTGAAGGGACTGGCGAGACGCGTCTCGTCCTCGTCCTCGATCCGATCACAGATATTGAGTCCGATGAAACTTACGGACACGTTCACTGAGCCTTTGAGGGAGGACACCACATGAAAACGCGTGCAGCCATCGCATGGGAACCAAACCGACCATTGGAAATCGAAGAGATTGATCTGGAAGGCCCCAAAGAAGGCGAAGTCTTGGTGCGGATCGTCACCACGAGCCTGTGTCATACAGATGTGTTTACATTGTCAGGCGAGGACCCAGAGGGTCTTTTCCCTTGTGTTCTGGGCCACGAAGGCTGCGGGATTGTGGAAGACATCGGCAAAGGCGTCACATCCGTCAAACCCGGTGACCATGTGATCCCCCTCTATGTGCCCGAGGATCCCAACTGCCCTTATATCCAATCGGGAAAGACCAACCTTTGCCAGACCATCCGCGCAACGCAGGGTGCCGGTGTGATGCCGGATGGAACATCGCGCTTTTCCTACAAGGGCAAGGAGATCAAACACTATATGGGGACAAGCACCTTTAGCGAATACACGGTGCTTCCCGAAATCTCGGTTGCCAAGATTTCGAAGGACGCGCCGCTGTCCAAGGCGTCTGTCATGGGGTGTGCCGTTCCGACAGGCATTGGGGCGGTCCGGAATACAGCCAAGGTCGAGCCGGGTTCAACGGTCGCTGTTTTCGGTCTCGGCGCTGTTGGGATGGCCGTCATCCAAGGGGCTGTTTTGAAAGGCGCGTCTCGGATTATCGGCGTTGACGTAAATCCGAATAAATTTCCGCTGGCCAAGTCGCTTGGCGCGACCGAATGCGTGAACCCCAAAGATTACGCGGCTCCGATCCACGAAGTCCTGATCGATATGACCAACGGTGGTTTGGACTATACGTTCGAAGCGGTTGGCAATGTTGACTTGATGCGTTCTGCTTTGGAAGCCTGCCACAAAGGGTGGGGCGAATGCACTGTCATCGGTGTTGCGGGTGCGGGTCAGGAAATCTCCACCCGTCCTTTCCAATTGGTGACTGGTCGCGTCTGGCGCGGTACGGCGTTCGGTGGCGTTCTGGGCCGCAGTCAACTGCCTGGAATGGTCGACGAATGGCTGCGCGGTGATTTCAGAGTCGATCCCTACATCACGCATCACATGAACCACAATCAGATCAACACGGCGTTTGACTTACTAAAGGCGGGGCAGTCAATCCGATCTGTTATTCATTTCCAACCGAATGAGACGATGACCGTGAACTCCCTACCGGGGCAGATTGTTCCCGAGTAAGCTGTTAAGATGGATCGGCAAACGGGGTGTTGCGACTACCCGCAACACCCTTTGGTGCACTTCTGGTTAGAAACCAGTAACAGATCGTTTTCGGCAATCTCGAATTCCCCGGTGAGCGTCCGGATCGGCACTCCAAGGACCTCCGAAATCCGCTCAACCATGTCTGGATCAAGCATCATTGCGGAAGAGATCTCGATCTTTGCGAGCTTCCTCTCCGTCAGGCCAGAGAGCTTGGCCAGCTTTGGACGCCCAATCTTGCGGGCCTTTCGAATTGTTTTGCTCCGACCGGGCTATATCGCGATGGATTGCATCAGCTTAAGTCTCTGCGCACCCGCAGCTTGGCCCGCAGTCGCAGTCCGAACAGGTGCACTTGTCGCCACAACAGCAAGTGCCATCGGTTGGCCTGTTCTGGGAGCACCCACACTTTGATGAACATTGGTCGCAGGCGCATCTGTCAGCATCGTTCATAATGAGTTCCTTCCATTGAGGTATCCAAGGCAGCCAAGATGCCGTCCATTTACGATAAACCTTAACACTGAGCGCGCCCAGTGAAAGCGTGTTGATCCACTGACGCAACTGGAAGTACCACGGCCGATCACAGTCTTTGCAGCATTTTGCACCCTGGGCTCAGCACCAACCAACCCCGAATAAGAGGTGGATATTCGCTTTGAAATGGCGAACGGCAAAACCGCTCGCCAAGGTAGTTCAGATATCGATACGCTCCGAGATACCCAGGGCGTCTTCAAGTTCAACGCCAAGGTATCGCACTGTACTATCGACCTTCGTGTGACCAAGCAGCAGTTGGACCGCGCGGAGGTTGCCAGTTTTTCGATAGATCTCCGCTGCCTTTGTCCGGCGAAGCGAATGAGTGCCATATCCACTTGGCTCCAGCCCAATCGCCGTCACCCAATCGCGTACAAGCCGTCCATACTGCCGGGTTGAGATGTGCGAGCGGTCATGGAACCGGCTTGGGAACATGAATGAGCATGCAAACATCTCAGCAGATTTGACCCAGGCACTTACAGTTTCACGCGTGTTCTCCGTCAATTCAAATTGAACTGGTCGCTTTGTCTTGCTCTGGATAACGGATACGCGTTCCCGAACGCGGTCATGCTTTACCAAGTCAGACACAGACAATTTGACAAGATCACAGCCGCGAAGTTTGCTGTCGATGGCGACGTTGAACAAAGTGAGGTCACGCAGATAGCCCGCCAGTTCAAGCCGTGTCCGGATCGCCCAGACCTGTTTCGGCAGCAAAGGTCGCTTCTGACCAATGATCCGTCCCTTGTTCCAGGCTCTACGTTTCTGTGTGACCGCAGGAAGTTGAACTCTTGGCATAGTTTGCTCTCCGATCCGCCCTCCATGCCCAAACATCAGCACCGCGCTGACAGTGGGAACCATAGCATCTGTTTGTATGGCTGCTTTCGGTACTGCGTCGCGGCGGATGGACTTTCGCTCATGCCGAATGTTCCGCGCTGCGTGCGCGCGCAGCATGTTTTGAAGACTTCTGCTATGGGCTCATTTTCCCATTTCGCCGCGAGAACCACGAGTGGCCGGTTCAGGAAACAGCGCCGTTCGTCCTGCCGCCCATGAACGGGTAAGATGCGGACAAAACCGACCTTTGACCCGTTAAATCGAATGGCTCCTTTCAGTTCTTTGTTCTGAAACGGCCCAAGTTGGATTTTCGATGCAGACCGCCTGCGTTTCGCTTAGGTGGGTTCCATAGACAACTTGAAAAAAGGTAGCCCAGCATGACAAACGGCAACAAGACGGCAATCGTTACTGGCGGACTTTCGGGCATGGGGCTGGCGATTGCACGTCGACTGGCGCAAGACGCGACGACTGTTGTTGTAGGTGCGCGTAGTGCTGCGGATACTGCGCATGTACGCGACATCCTTGGAATTGATCACACCAACATTCACGCGGCCGCTTTGGATGTGCGATCAACCGAAAGCGTTGACGCGTTTGTGTCCGAGGTTACGGCGACCCACGGTGGCGTTGATATTTTAATCAATGCGGCAGGTGTTTACGAAGAGGCGGCGGTCATCGAACATCCAGACAGTGTCTGGGACGATCATATCGATACCAATCTTAGCGGATCGTTTCGCACCATCCGCGCGGTGATGCCCCACATGAAACGCGCAGGTTGGGGCCGGATCGTCAACATTGCGTCTGTCGCAGCACACAACGGAATGGCGAATAACGCGGCATATTGCACATCTAAGGCTGGGCTTTTGGGGCTGGGCCGGTGTGTCAGCCTTGAGGGTGCCGCACACGGGATTACCTGCGTCTCAATCAGCCCGACATGGGTAGAAACCGAAATGCTGCGACGGTTCATTGATGCGGATATGGCATCGACGGGGCAAAGCCTTGACGCGGTGCGCGCCGAGTATGCCAAATCAAATCCGCAAAACCAGCTTGTTCAACCAACCGAGGTTGCAGAACTGGCTGCGTTCCTGGTCAGTGATGCGGCCCGCGCTTTAACGATGGAGGACTATCAGGTCAACGCAGGCGCGCTTTGGTAGGCCGATTGCCGCCGCGACAGTAGCGCGTCACTATCACTGATGGCGCAGTACGGACGGTTCGATATGCGCGTCCAAGCCGTGCGTGCGGCCGTGTTGATAAATGATGCATCGGCCTGCAAGGTTTCGGGGAAATTCTCGATAACGTTTGCGATGCCGGGTTCAAGATCGACTTTGGCGAGCCAATCGTTCACCGGCAACGAATTAGGATCATTGGAAGTGATGGGCGTATCAGCCATCAGGTTATAAATCGGGCCATCTGTTGCTGTTATCGGGCCAAGCAGAAACGCAGCGGCAGCGGTGACGTCGGTCATCGGAAACGTCAACGATTGCGGCATCTGACCGGCCTTCAAAGAGGCCTCCAGGATTATTTCATAAATGTCGCGCGGGTTTGGGGCGTTCAGATCATAAAGTGATGGCAGCCGCACAATCGCGGCGGGAGTATCTGAGGCACGGATCGCTGTTTCTGCCGCGATTTTCGCAGCGCCGTAGCCTGTGATGTCGTCCCATAGCTTCGCGGGTGTCTCAGGCCACGGGCCTCCGCGATCCGGGAAAACCGAACTGGACGAGGTGAACCGCAGGTCCGCATTCGCATCGCGACAAAATTGCAGAACCGTGTTCATGCCACGCGCCGACCAGTCCAGCATTTCCTTGCGCCCAATGGCGAGGTTTACCATCGCTGCGCAATGAATGACCTGTCTGACAGAGGCTGCCAATGCCTTGACCGGGGACGCATCAAGGCCGAAGTCAGGCGCATCCAAGGTGCCGGGCACCATCACGTAACGCTTCTGGGCGATTCCATGCGTCGCTGCGACATCGTCCAGCCGATCACGCGCGCCACGATTTTTATCGCGAACAAGACAGTAGATCACCTCACCCTCGGGCAGATCACGGGCCGCTTGGGCCAAAACATGACCACCCAGAAACCCTGTCGCGCCAGTCAACAAAATGCCGGGGCGGTTAAAGGTATCGGTCGGCGCAGGAGCGTCGGCCTCTTGGGTCATTAACTGGTCAAGGCGGTGCAATGGCACGTTCATTGCCAGTTCAAAGTCGATGGGGCGTTTGTAAACCTTTTCCAACTCAAGCATCAGGGTGACGCAAATCAAACTATCGCCGCCTTGATCATGAAAGCTGAGCGCAGGATCAATCTGTGACGGTGCACACCCCATCGCGGCGGCGGCGGCGGCAATCACGGCATCTTCGGCAGCACTTTCAACGTCGGTGTCATCCGTGACAACAGGCAGGGCGCGCATGTTTGCCTTGCCGGAAACAGGATGCAAGGGCAGTGCATCCATTTGCACCAAAAACGACGGCACACAATAGGTTTAAGCAACACGTCGCGCATTTGCGCGGCGAAGTCGGGCGGCATACGGTTTGTGCCCGCTGTCAGCCCCCATTTATCCGCATTCGCCTGTGCCTGACTGGCATCGGCGGCGTAGTAAAAGATCAGGCTTTGGCCACGAGCCCCGACATCCGCCACCCAAGGTGCAGCACTGGAGAAGGCCAGTTTGTCGCGCAACGTTTCGGTCAGTTCGCGCGTTTGGATCGAAAACCCACGGAGTTTGAGCATATGGGCAATGCGCCCTTCGATGTGCAGCGCACCTGTATCATCGACCCAAGCCTGATCACCGGTATCATAAAGCCGTGTTTCTCGCCCTTCGATGGTCAGTTCCCGAAACCGCAGGCGGGTTTCTTCGGGGCGGTTGATGTAGCCGCGCCCCAACATACGCGGCCCTTCAAAATGCAATTGGCCTGACGTGCCAACGGGGCAAGGTGTATCCGTTTCGTCTAGAATAATCGCCCGCAAATGCTCCATCGGGACACCAACGGACACAGGCGCGTCACCCGCAAGTTCGGTCAAATGCGACATACAGACATCGTGCGTTTCGCAGATGCTATAGAGGTTCCACAAATCCGTGTTCGGCAATTTTTCAAGCGACGTAGTGATCAGATCGTCGCCCACGACTTCTCCGTTCAAAATAACGCGGCTCAAAGGCAAGCGGGCGGCCTTCGCCTCGTCAAGCACTGTGAGGAACGTGTTGTAGAAGGACGGTGTGAAAAGCATCTCATCGACATTGTGTTCGATCAGAAAGTCCGCCAGTTCGCTAGGGCTGAACAAGGTGCTTGCATCGGGGAACCACAATTCGGCCCCTTTGCGCAGCGGGCGAAACATTTCCCAGATGGCAAAAACATAGATGCCCACGCGCATGCCATGGTGGTAGGACGTAAATTCATCGCGCCATTCGTAGGACAGAAAAGCCGCGTCTTGGGCCACAGGAATGCATTTGGGCCGCCCCGTCGTGCCAGAGGTCGCCACCAAATAGATCGGGTCATCAGGGGATACAGCGGCCGCGAGAAGCGGTTCGGTCAATGTCACATCTCCTTGCAAAAGGCCCCTCGCATCGACAGTTTTGCAATCGCGCGGCAAGTGGCCAGCGGCGACGTCCTGGCAAGCAACCACCAGACTGACCTGCAATTCGGAAATGATATTGTGCAGAACCATTTGCGGCATAGCAGGGTCCAGATGCACAAAAGGCCGCCCCGCAATCACACAAGCCACGGCACTTGCGGCCATTGCCACACCGGGCGATCCGAAAATGCCCACGATTTGGGGTGTCTTTAAATGCCGTCCAATATCTTCGACAAACGCTCCGAGCCTGCAGTAGGTTATGGTACGGCTTTGATCCGACAGCGCAGGCGCATCACTAAATTCGTCAATAGCACGAACAAGTTTATCGGCGACGGTTTGAAGTGGGATCATGGCATCTGTCCTTTTTTAAAGACCTAACAAGGTTGATCCAAATTGACACCGTATTGTTATCAGTTCGCTGGAAAAGATATATGAATGTGCCACGCGTCGACGCGTGGCGCGATCGTTTTAACAAAGCGGCCATCGACACAAACCGCAGCATCGGTGGCTCTGGGCTCAGACCTGACCTAAGCTGCGCCCTGCACTAAGGGCTGCTTGCAGCCTTTGTACTCAAAGAGAACCAATTCGGTTTTCGAAGTCTCACTGGGTGCGATGTCAGATTTGCGGTTGTGAGTGAGTCATACACGCGACTTTGGAAAGCGTCTTTCCGTCGTTGATCGCTGACGGCATCTGATCCTCTAAATTGGCCACGTCGGATCCCATTCGTTTTCTTCCTGATGCAATCTCCGTGACCTGCCCCGTCTGACGGTCGCAAGCTCCCTTCAAGCAGAACTTTCCGCTGAGCGGCTCACGCGCCCATTCCGCGCGGAGCAAAGTTCCGCATGACATCCGGTCCGACCGGTCCCGGTTTCCCGTTTGCATCGAAAACGAAAGGAAACCGACATGACCAAATATTACACAGTCACCACCCCAGACACCGGCAAAGACGGCAAGACGCGCTTTCACAAAGTTGGCGTTGCCTTCCCTCAAAACGAGGGTGCCAAATCCTTCATGACGATCCAGCTCTTCGCCAATCCGATCAACGGTGAATTGGTTCTCTTCGAGCCTAAGGCCGACACCGACGACGCGCCAGTCGTCGAGTGACGCCCAACTTCTGAGGAGGGCGATCAGCCCTCCCGCATCTTCCCAACCAATTAACGAAGGACAATCCAATGGACCTCTTGCCCAAAGACATCCTCGACCAACTTGCCGCCAATGGCCAAATCAATCAGTCCCGTATCGAAGCCTAGGCGAAGACACGATCGACCACCCTCCGGTGGTCAAGCTCTTCACACCTGACGGAGGCGCAACCTGGCTGCTATCCGAGATCGAACCAGATGATCCAGACATCGCCTTTGGGCTCTGTGATCTTGGCCTCGGATTTCCCGAGCTTGGTTCTGTTCGGATCAGTGTTCTACTCGCCCATCGTGGTCGCCTTGGACTGCCGATCGAACGCGACCTGGACTTCAGAGCCGATGCTTCAATCAGCACCTATGCGGACCGTGCCCAAGTTGCCGGTGGGATCATCGCCTGAAGGTAAATGATCGCCTTCAAAACATCAGCGCCTCCAAGGCGCTGATATCGGTTTGTGGTGCGGCCATACAGATTTCACTTTAAGAGATAGCCACTTTCGGTGCTATGGACGCTGAAAAGTTGGCATGACTAAAGAGCGCGCCAACACAGGCGAGTTCTGGTCGGTGCAAACACCTCAACATCTGAGTGATGGCAAAGTTCTTTTTGCGCCCCCTTAGGGCGCGGCCTCGCACCAGCGGTGCTCGGCGTGAAACGGAATACAAGGCCACATTCACCAAATCACCATAAGTATATTATTGACAGATATGTATATTATCGTATGGTGAGGTTGGCCTTGTATGAAGGCGGCAGGAAATAGGGGTCTTTCTTCGCATGTCTCGCTCGAAACGTCTCACCGATGCGCAACGCATGGAGATTGTGCGTGAAGCTGCGAACGGCATGTCCACGTCGGTGCTTGCGGCGCGGTTCGGTGTGACGCCGCGCGCGGTGCAATACACGGTGAAGAGTGACGCAGAGCGCCAGCGCGATACGGCGGTGCCGGTGTTAGCCGTAAGTGTGAAAGTGACGCCTGAAGAGATGGCGGAGTTTGACGCGGTGCTGGCATCAGCAGGGATCGAGACGCGCTCAGAAGGGCTTCGCCGATTGATGCAAGCGGCGGGTGGGACCTTTGTGGCGGACGCCCAACTGGCGGCAGAGATGACCCGCTACAGGGCCTCCCTGAATGAAGTCGGAAACGGTGTTGCGCAAATTGCCAAACAGATGCGACGCGCCAATCAGGCGGGGCAGGGATCTGGTCCCGAGTTCTCAGAATTGCGCCTCGCACAGATACGCGGGTTGGCGCGGTTCATCCTCGACAGTGCAGACGAGATTGACTTGCTGGTGCGTCGCCGCAGGGAGGCTATGCAGTTGACCGCGACCACCGCCCTGAGGGAGTTTGCCCATGCGGCTGAATGATGCGGTAGATGCGGTCACGGGAGAGGTGTTTCGCGATGGGTGGAGCCGGATCCGTGGCTCGATGCAGGGCCTGCATGTCTCCAAGCAAAAACAGATGGTGCGCGCTGCTGCGGGGCATCGGGCTGCTGTGTTCAAGGCGATCCGGGGCGGTGGGACAAACAACAAATCCGAGCTTGCGAACCAGCTCGGATATCTCACCACCAAGTCGACGCATATCGTCGACAGTAGTGGGTTCCTGGATGGCAAATCCAAGCTTGATCACGGTGAGATCAAAGACCTCACTGAGCGCTTTGCGAAGCGGTGGAGCGCGGGGTTCAAACCTAAGCTTGGGCAAACCACACATTTGCTGATGTCCTTCCCGATCGGCACGCGGGGGGAGGATGTGCGCGACATTGCGACCGATGTGGCGGAGCGGTTCTTCCAGAATGATAAGGGGCATTTCGACTACATCATCGCGGTGCATGAAGACCGGGATCACCCGCATGCGCATCTTGTGTTGAACCGGCGCTCGCAAGAGGGCGAGTTCTTCTATTTGGCGCGGAGCCACCGGTTCAACTATGACGACTTCCGCCTGGCCATGGTCGAAGAGGCGGAGACCTATGGCGTGCGTCTGGAAGCCACGAGACGGATAGATCGCGGCGAGGTGCATTACCCGCCCAAAACCCGTGAGGTCTATGCGGCCAAGGAAGAGGGCAGGGTGCCCCAGGAGCGGGAACGTGTTGGCAAAGATCTGACCCGCACGCTGGCGGAGATCGCCAATACCAAAATCGTGTTCCACTCACTGGCAGCCGAGGCGTCCTCCGAGAACCGTGAAGACATTGCCGAGGTGCTATTCCGTGCGGGCGAGGTTCTCGCGCAGGGCAGACAGGTCGAAACATTAGGAGGTGTTTACATGGCCGAGGATGAGTCATTCGAGGATCTGCGCAGCAGGTATGCGGAAAAGGTCGCAAACATCACAGACCTGATCGCGGCAAAGCCGGATGCGGAGCGGCCCGCATTGGAGAAGACCCTCAACACAATACAGGCACGCGTGCAGCATATGCAGCCTCTGGGGCTGCGCTCGAATTCCCTCTCGGAGGTTCCTTCAGAAGGTGGGGTTTATTCCGAAGCCAATATTCAGGAAAGCCAGTTGGAACGTCTTTCCGAGCCACGGGTGCGCGCCCGCGTTGATGCGGCGCTGCGCGGCACGGGGATCAACACGTCCGAAGTTGTGGCGCGGATGGAGACGGGTGCGCAGAACGCGGCGCTGGAGTATCAATGGATTGCGGATGATCTATCCAAGGTGGCCGAGGCCAAAGACCTCAATCTTGAGCGGCGTGTAGATTTGGAGCAGGCGCGGGACATTCTCAACAATGTGCATGTGCAACTGGGGACCATGCTGGAGCGCGAAGGTATTCTGCGTCGCGACGGGGTTATTGAAGAAGCCCGCGAGGTGCAGGCGGATGTCACAGACAGTCTGATCGAGGTCGCTGCAAATGACGTTCGCGTCGAAACGCGAATTGAAGACCGAGACGAAGCCGTAATCGAAACCCGCGCTGTCGAGCGTTTGGAAAACGAACAGCGAAACTACCTGCGCGACCACCCAGAGCTAATCGCCCGCCCGACAGATGTCATCCGCATGGATCAAGAGGGCAGGGCCGTGATCGTTGATCGGGCCGCAGCAGACCGGATCATCACCGAGGTTGAAGCGGCTAAGCTGGGTGCGCACAGCAGAACACCGATATCAACTGCTGTCACGCGCGATCTACAGATGCGATATCCTGACATGCCCGAGCAGCTGGCGGAAGGTCTCGGCGACACCTACGAACGGGTCTATGAGGCGCGCGGCGTAGAACGTGAGATCCTTCTTACAGAGCGCGAGGCGGTTCAGAATGAGACGCCTGAACTCTCTCGTGTTCTGGTCCATGAACGGGCAGGGGAGTTGTCGTCGCCCTTTGAGACTGAAATCGACCGTGAAGCATTCCGCATGGAGGTGGCGCGGGTTTTGGACGCGGCGCAGCTGGATCGCCTGAAGGACGGCGACAGCGACGCCTTGGAAAGCGTCATCGAAGACCGTCTCGACCGCCTCTATGCAGCAAAAGTCTATCTGCAATCGGATGCGGCGACGGCAAACTCGGACGCCTTGCGCCAGGTTGTCGACGAGTTGGCAGACGTTGAAGTCGAGAGACACCGCGCGGCGGACGTGGACGGCGAGACTGAACGAGGCCAGATCCATTGAGTGTGTCCACGGGCAAGGCATGGATTGCCATCGGGGTAGTTCTGGTCACTTTGGTGGCAGGCGCCATGGGCTACACCATCGCCTCGGCAGTCCTCACATTCAAAGCGCTCGGGTTCAGCGCGGATATTGATTTTGGCTATATTGCGCAGAACTACCTCTGGATAAGAGATAGACGGCCTGATGATTTCCAGCTGATCAACTTGATCATTGGAGGCTGTGCAGTTGCAGGGCTGATGATGAGTCTGGCTATGTCCGGCTCTGCTCTCACGCGCTTTGGTCAGACCCATTGGCAAAAGCGCGGCGAGATGAAAGCCAACGGCTTCTTTGGCAAGCCTGGCACCGGGTTTATTCTGGGCAAACTGGGCGGCCCGAAATCCCGCGCGCGTTACATCACCTCGAAGGTGTTTCCCCACGCATTGATCGTGGCCCCAACGGGGCGGGGAAAACCACCGGTTTTGTGATCCCGAACCTGCTTACATGGCAAGGGTCTGCCGTCACGCTGGATGTCAAAGGCGAGTGTTTTGAAGCTACGGCGCGTCATCGCGCCGCCCAGGGCGATAAAGTCTACCGCTTTGGGCCCACGGACTGGGAAGGCAAGCGGACCCATCGGT
This sequence comes from Yoonia sp. GPGPB17, assembly GCF_037892195.1. Lineage (NCBI taxonomy): Bacteria > Pseudomonadati > Pseudomonadota > Alphaproteobacteria > Rhodobacterales > Paracoccaceae > Yoonia > Yoonia sp. GPGPB17. The sequence goes on along the minus strand of NZ_JATACI010000005.1, from coordinate 11,465 downwards.
ATAATCCGCTCTTGCGTATCTATGAGCTGGAGGATCCTGCGCGCCAGCAGATGGAATTGCAGTTGCTCGCAACCTTGTTTTTGCAAAGCGACAATGATCGCGTTCAGGGTCTCCTGAAGGGCGGTATTGATCTCTTCGTTGCCGCAGGTTTGCTGGCCTTCCAGCGCAAGAAACCGAGCTTGGGCGAAATCTACCGGATCGCGGCTTCGGGTGGCAACAAGCAGAAAGAATATGCTGCACGCAGTCATGAGATCGACAACAAGGCCGCAAAGCTGATCTTTACGCGGCTGGCGTCCACCAACAATGACACGCTGACGTCCTATGTATCGCTATTGATGACGTCTGGTTTGGATCAATGGCAGAACCCCGCGATTGAGGAAGCGACGCAGGTCTCGGATTTTGATTTCCGCACGATCCGCAAAAAGCCGTTCACGGTCTATCTCGTTGTCCAGCCTCTGATGGTAAAGCCTTTGGCACCGCTAATAAGATTATTTTTCTCCGACCTGCTTTCGGCTATGCAAGAGAAGGAACCCGGCAAAGATGAACCTTGGCCGGTGATGATCATGCTTGATGAGTTCAACCGCCTTGGCAAAATGCCCATTGTGGCCGAGAGCATTAAAACCCTGCGCACCTATCGCGGTCACCTCGCTGTCGTCACGCAAACCATTCCCGCCCTTGATGAAATCTACGGGGAAAATACCCGTCGTGCGTTGCAAGGCAACGCGGGCGTAAAACTCTACCTCACCCCCTCGGACGAAAAGACCATTGAGGAGTTGAGCAAGGCCGTGGGCAAAACAACAAAGACTGTTATTACGCGGTCGCGGTCGATTGGGAAAAATCCGTTTGAGGGGCGCAGTCAGTCCACGCGGACAGAAGAGACGTCGTTGTTGCCTGAAGACGAGGCGCGCCGCTTGCCGCTTGATGAAGTCATTATGGTCGTTGATGCGCAGATGCCGGTGCGGGCCAAGCGGATCCAGTATTTTGATGATCGGTTGTTTGCGGCGATACATAGCGCGCAAAAAGGGGAGTTGCCATTTCTAGTGGTTGGTGGCGGCGGGGAAGGGGGCTCAAGTTCTGGTGATAGCGCCTCGAAAGGAGACAAGTCTCGACCTAGAACAGGAGCCGCTAACGCGCCGCGTGACAAAGCGATAACTGAAAAAGAGGAGCGTGTGGCAACCTTGCGCCCGAAACCTTCGGCGAAGGCTGCACCTGTTGTCCAAGCGGTGGTTGCAGAAGAACGAAGGCAGATGGAGATGGACCTTGAGGTGCAATCAGCGATGCTCGTTAAAGAACCGAATGATGTTGAAACGGAACAGTATGCTGGCGCTGTTGACGAGCTCGGCGATTTTGAAACCAGTCTTGAAAGAGGGCAGAGACACTAGGTTGTGAGAATGTAGGGCAGGGTCGCAGAAAGAGGGGCGAAATCTGGATGGTCGTTGAAGCGGTCGTTCATTTTGACTGCGGCGAAGGTGTCGGGAGAGCCCATTCTGTTGAAAAACTCATGCTTGATTGAGGGAGGAACTGCTGATTCAATTCCTGTATTGGTCAGGAGAATTGGCGATGATGGGACCGAAGCAGGAAGCGCAGGCGGCGCTGTTTTATGAGTTCTCGCTAGAAGATCATGTCCCCAAAGATCATCTGCTACGGTCGATTGATCGATTTGTTGATCTGAGCACCATCCGGGCACGCCTGGCCGATTTCTATAGCCATACTGGTCGCCCATCGATTGACCCAGAGCTGCTGATCCGGATGCTTTTGGTGGGGTATTGCCTCGGCATTCGGTCCGAGCGGCGGCTCTGCGAAGAAGTCCATCTGAACCTAGCATATAGATGGTTTTGCCGCCTCGATCTGAATGATCGTGTTCCAGATCATTCTACGTTTTCCAAGAATAGGCACGGCCGGTTCCGCGAGGTGATCTTTTGCGCCAGGTGTTCGAGATGACCGTTGCGCGCTGCATGGAAGAGGGGCTGGTCGGCGGTCAGGGTTTTGCAGTGGATGCCAGCTTGATCAGCGCTGATGTTCAAAAGCAAAATTCCAGCAACCCCGATGACTGGGCAGCGCGTGATACTGATGCCAAAGACGCGCCACGCGCGGTGCGTGAGTATCTTAACGTTCTGGATGATTAGGCTTTTGGCGCAGCCAGTGAGGTCACACCCAAGTTTACCGCCCAGGCAGACCCGGCCAGCCAGTGGACTGCAGCACGCAAAGGTCCAGCATTCTTTGCCTATTCTGATAATTATCTCATCGACACGGACCACGCGATCATCACGGATGTGGATGCTTCAAGGTCGATCCGGCAGGCAGAGGTGGGTGCCATGCGCAAGATGATTGATCGCACAGAAGAGCGCTTTGGCATCAAACCCGATTGGGTGGCGGCAGACACAGCATATGGGTCAGCTGAAAATCTTGTGTGGCTGACACTGGAGCGGCAGATCCTCCCCTTCATCCCTGTCTTTGACAACTCAAAACGCAAGGATGGGACATGGTCTCGGGCTGACTTTACATGGGACGAAGACAACGACCGATATATCTGCCCAGAAGGCAAAGAACTCCGTCATACCCGGCGCAATTATTCTGATCCCGCCCGGAATACGCAGGGCATGAAAGCCCGAAACTACGGCGCGCTCAAATCAGATTGTCAGGTCTGTCCGTCAAAGGGCAAATGTTGCCCCAACACCGACACCCGCCGCATCCGTCGCGAGAAATACGAAGTCGTCCGAGACTTCGCCCGCGAATGTACAGCATCAGAGTTCAATCCGAAGGCTCAGGCGCGACGCAAGAAGGTTGAGATGCTATTCGCCCATCTCAAACGTATCCTTGGATTAGGCAGGCTCCGACTACGAAGACCATGCGGTGTTCAAGACGAATTTACCCTCGCTGCCACCGCCCAAAACCTCCGCAAACTGGCAAAACTCAAGCCAAGGGTCCCCGCCACTGACTAAAAACAGGACCAGGCACAGGTCGTTCAATAAAATCAGCGCAGTAGCTCAACGCGCAACGCCAAAACAACGACTTTTTCAACGAAATCAGCCCAAATCAACCGATGCTGCATTATGTATGGATGGCCGCTATGGTGAACGCGAGCCGACCTCCGAACGGCTACGTAGAGCAGTCCCTTCGCGGCCATGTTCGACATGCCGCGACTTGCATTTTTATCTACCTGTCGCTTCTAGTACTCTGGGTTCTTTGTCCATGGTCGATAGACCTGCTGTATGCTTGGCCTTTGCAATACGTTATCGGCGATGCGTTTGGCATTCGGAAATTCGATCATTGTGGGATGCCCCTTTGCAGTACGCAGCCAGGTAGTCAGCATGAATAGGTAGATATCGGCTGCACTGAACCGATCTCCAAGAATCCATTCCTTGTCGCCAATTTGTGTGTCGATGACCGCCCAAGTCTCCCTCAGCCTCCGGTTGCCGCGCTGCTGCGCACTTGGCTCATCCTCGGGTGCATCAACAAATCGGTCCGGGTAATAGGTAAGCTGAAAGGCGTTTTGCACCGAGTTGGAAAAGTAGATCAACGTTTGCAGAAATACCGCGCGCGATGGATCGTCTATGGCGGGTGCCAACTGTGCCTCGGGATGACGATCACCCAGAAATACCGTTATGGCTGCGGCTTCGTACATCGCACCATTTTCCCAAAGCAGAACTGGAACCCAGCCATTGGGATTAACTGCAAGCTGCTCCGTTGGTCGCGGCGTATCCTTGTCCACTGAAGTTTGAATAAGCTCGTAGGGCGCACCAATTTCTTCCAACAAAACTCGGATGCCCATTGAGGCGCTTTTCAAAGAGTAGAATAGTTTATACATGCCAAAAGTTCCTGAAACATCTAGCCTTAGTGTTTGGTCTTTCACACTGAAACCGCAAGGAAAACCGACTTCGTCAACAATTTGACTAGGACGGGTAAAGATTCAACGCTGGCCCTCGAAATCTGTTTAACTGGGTGCCAGTTCCTTGCAAAGAATCTGTATTCGAGACAAATAGCTCTGTGCAAGCTGTTCAAGATAAGACTTACAACCGCAATACTTAGAAGCTGCCGTAGGCCGGAGTAGGTGAATGACAGAAAAGTCCGCGTTCTGCCCGTTGGAACGAGGCACAGCGAAGGGCGGTGTTTCCTGCACCTGCCGTTCGCGGATCGCGCGGCGAAAGCTACAGCAGAGCCGATTGTGTTGAAAAACTCTTGCTTGATCGAAGGGGTAATCGCTGATTCAATTCCTTTATTGATTGGGAGATCTGGCGATGATGGGACCGAAGCAGGAGGCGCAGGCAGCACTGTTTTATGAGTTTTCGCTGGAAGATCACGTTCCCCAAAACCACCTGTTGCGGTCGATTGGTCGCTTCGTTGACTTGAGCAGCATCCGGTCACACCTTTCAGATTTCTACAGCCACACCGGGCGCCCATCCATTGATCCTGAATTGATGATCCGGATGTTGCTAGTGGGCTATTGCTCTGGCATCCGCTCTGAGCGCCAGTTGTGCGAAGAGGTTCATCTGAACCTTGCCTATCGCTGGTTCTGCCGCCTCGACCTGAGTGACCGCATCCCGGATCATTCGACCTTTTCCAAGAACCGCCACGGACGCTTTCGCGAGAGTGACCTTCTACGTCACGTATTTGAAATGACTGTCGCTCGCTGCATGGAAGAAGGGTTGGTAGGTGGCCAAGGATTTGCCGTCGATGCCAGTTTGATCAGTGCAGATGTCCAAAAACAAAACTCCAGCAACCCAGGTGATTGGGCAGCCCGCATAGGTGACGCCAAAGATGCACCGCGCGCAGTGCGGGAATACCTCGACACGCTGAACGACGAAGCCTTTGGTGCAGCCACTACGACCAAGCCCAAGTTTACGGCTCATGCCGATCCCGCCAGCCAATGGACTGCCGCACGCAAAGGCCCCGCTTTCTTTGCTTTTTCTACCAATTATCTGATCGATACAGATCACAGTATCATCGTTGATGTGGATGCCAGCCGCTCGAACAGAACCGCCGAGGTAGGCGCAATGCGCAAGATGCTCGACCGCACCGAAGAGCGCTTTGGCATAAAGCCTGACTGGATTGCAGCTGATACCGCGTATGGTGCCGCCGACAATCTGGTTTGGTTGACACTGAAGCGGCAAATCCTGCCGTTCATCCCAGTCTTTGACAAAGGTGAACGCAAGGACGGCACCTTCTCGCGGTCCGACTTCACTTGGGATGATGAGAACGACCGATACATCTGCCCTGGCGGCAAAGAGATGCGGCACACCTGGCGAACCTATTCCGATCCAAAACGGAATGCGCCAGTTTGGAAATCCAGAAACTATCGAGCATTGAAATCAGACTGCACAGGATGCGAGCTGAAGGCAAAGTGCTGCCCTAACGCTGAAAGGCGTTCGGTTCATCGAGAGAAATATGAAGTTGTCAGAGACTTTGCCCGAGTTTGCACAGCCTCGGAGTTCAATCCGAAGGCTCAGGCCCGACGCAAGAAGGTCGAAATGCTCTTCGCACATCTCAAACGTATCCTTGGATTGGGCAGGCTCCGATTACGTGGCCCATGTGGCGTCCAGGACGAATTTACCCTCGCCGCCACCGCCCAAAACCTCCGGAAATTGGCCAAACTTAAGCCAATGGTGACCGCAACCGGATAAAAGGTGGTCGACCTAGGGACGTTCAAAATAAATCAACGCGATAGCCGACTTCGACAGGCTGAAACCAAAGAGTTTTTCAACGGAATCGGCTCACAACAGACCTTAGCTGCACGGCAAATGGACGGAAACAAGGCGGACAAAGTCGCCGTTCGTTCAAACCAACTCAATGTCCGCTTTATTCTGATCAGATGTCGATTTCTAAGCTCACTTTGGTGCGGTCCATTGTGACAAAGGTTTTGAACTTCTTGATCGTCTCGTTTGAAAAGAAAAGTCGCTGCGTCAGGGCCTCATATTCAGACATATCTTGCACCAGAATGATCAACACAAAATCGGCTTCACCAGTGACGTAATAGCATTGCTGTACTTCAGGGGCATCGACGAAGCTTTGCTTGACCTGTTCGATTGCCCCTCCCGTCTCCACGTTCAGCTCGACTTGAACAACTACGGTTAAGGCGGGTCCAAAACGTGCGGGATCTACAGTGGCCGTTTGGGCGGCGATGACACCAGACGCCTCGAGCCGCTTGATCCTGCGTTGCACAGATGGCGCTGACAGATTGACCCGCTCCCCGATCACCCGTTGTGGCACGGTGTTGTCTTTTTGTAGAATGCGGAGGATCTCCAAATCGAACGGATCAAGAGATTCTGAACGTTTCAATTGAAATTCCTGCCTATCTTGCAAAAATGTTGCATTTTTTCCTGCATATTAGAGCACACAACCACTAGTTAGTGAACTAAAATTTCATCAGCTGATAGAAAGAGATCCAATGTTCACACCATTCAAAACCGCTATCCTAGATCACCACGCAAGCACGCCATTATTCGATGGCCCCGTGACACAAACCCTAAACCGCGCAGGTTTCGATAACGCGGAAAAGGAGATTTCGAACTGGGACGGTTATGCCGAGACGCCCTTGATTGATCTTCCTGGGCTAGCCGGAAGGCTCGGCATCGGTGATCTTCGCTACAAACACGAAGGTCCAAGGTTCGGACTTGGCAGCTTCAAGGCACTCGGTGGGGCTTACGCGGTTTTGCGAACGGTTCAGCGTGAGCTGTCCAAATCCATTGGCAAGCTGGCGGATCCGTTCGATGTACGCCGCGGTCTTTATGCCCAGCAGACGAAGGCGATAACCGTGATTTCCGCCACTGATGGTAACCATGGCCGCTCAGTTGCTTGGGGTGCCGCGCAATTTCACACAAACTGTCGGATCTACATTCATGCAGAAGTCAGTAAGCACCGCGCCGATGTCATGCGGAACCTAGGTGCCGAAGTGGTCCGAGTTGATGGCGATTATGACGCGACGGTTGCCCAAACACGTGCCGATGCGGAAAAGCACGGATGGTTGATTGTCTCGGACACGTCTTGGCCCGGCTATACGCAGCCCCCGTTGGACGTGATGGCGGGCTATGGAGTTATGGCGCGTGAGATTGTTCAAAGCTACGTCACACCTCCGACCCACGTTTTTCTGCAGGGCGGCGTTGGTGGGTTGGCGGCTGCAGTTTCGGCTGTCTTCCATCAAGAATGGGGGTTCGATGCGCCCCGTGTCGTGATTGTCGAGCCCGAACTCGCACCCTGTTTGTTCGCAAGCGCTAGGGCGAATGAAGCGACAAGCGTGGAGATTTCAAAGGAAACCATCATGGCGGGCCTGTCGTGTGGTGAACCATCAGAATTGGCTTGGTCAGTCCTTGCGGATGCTGCCCACGACTTTATCACTATCCCCGAAAATATTGTCGGTCCGATGGTTCGGATATTGGCTAATGGTGCCTGTGGTGACGAACCCTTTGAAGCCGGTGAAAGCGGTGTCGCTGGGCTTTGTGCTGTCGTTGCAGCAGCCAAACAACCTGCTCTACAGCGGAATTTATGCCTAGACGCCAATTCACGCATCATCGTCATTGGATCCGAAGGAATCACTGATCCGAATGTCTACGCCCAGATCATAGCCGGAGAAATCTGACGCCACTGAAACAGAAATTCATCACTCTAGCGACATCAGAAGGGCTGGATCGCGCTTTTGAGTATTTTCCGAATGCCGACATTCGCGCAAAATGCAGCATCGGTCAAAGTGGGCTCAAAGCAGTCGATTGCCCTTGCAGCACAGGCCCTGTCCGTTAGCTTCTGAAAACTGCCGTTAGCAAGGATGCTAAAAACACACCGCTAGCGCGGTGCTAGCGAATGGGCTTGGAGGGAGGAACGGAGGGCAGATTATGCCAAGAGTCCAACTTCCCGCAACAACCTCGAAACACAGAGCTTGGAACAAGGGGCGGATCATCGGTCAAAAACGACCTTTGCTGCCCAAACAGGTCTGGGCGATCTGGGCGCGGCTCGAACCGGCGGGTTACCTGCGCGATCTTGCTTTGTTCAACGTCGCAATAGATAGCAAGTTGCGCGGCTGTGATCTCGTCAAGTTGACCGTGTCTGACCTAGTGAAAGATGATCGCGTGCGAGAACGCGTTTCGGTGATCCAGAGCAAGACCAAGCGGCCTGTGCAGTTCGAATTGACGGAAAACAAACGCGAAACTGTCTTGGCTTGGGTCAAATCACCTGAGATGTTCGCGTGTCAGTTCATGTTCCCAAGCCGGTTCCATGACCGCCCCCATATCTCCACCCGTCAGTATGGTCGGCTTGTCCGCGATTGGGTGACTGCAATCGGCCTTGAACCAAGTGGTTATGGCACGCATTCACTTCGCCGTACAAAGGCCGCAGAGATTTACCGCAAGACAGGAAACCTCCGCGCGGTACAACTGCTGCTTGGTCACACGAAGGTCGACAGTACAGTGCGTTATCTTGGCGTCGAACTCGAAGATGCCTTGAGCATCGCTGAACGCATCGACATGTGAGCCATTTTGGCGAGCGGTGCTGCCGCTCGCCATTTCAAAGCGGGCGTCTGTCCCTCATGCCGCGTTGGTCGGTGCTGAGCCCAAACTGTGAGTCCGAATGTCACGCTGCGCGTGCTCGCAGCGTGAAAGTTGCTGCGTGAGCGCAATATCCAATCACTTCGCGCGGCGGCAAGACCGGCCAATAATACATACCGCAGCAAGGATCAGTCGTCGAATTCACAGCGTACTGCACAAATGGCAGCGAAAGAGAGGGCAACTATATTGACCTGGGCCGTGATCGGCCGCGCGTTTGCCACTGATTTTGAGGCCGCATTGGTTTTGCTGCGTGGCTGCCATGACCGGCGTTTAGCGGCGCGAGGCGCAGGCGCTTGGAGACAACGATCCGCACTCGCCGTTCTTCTCAATGTGGCTTCGTTTACCAACGGTCCCGTCAGTCTCGGACGACATAGACCGAACAATGTGAGTGCCGCACAATTCGGGCCGCGTTTGGACCCAGAAGGTAGTCACTGAGCTCGGGGCGGTGTGCTCCGATGACGATCAACGCGCATTTGGTTGTCTTCGCTAACTGCAAAACCTGTTCATATACCGATCCAGTTGCGACGACTGCACGGGTTTCGGGGTTTTGCTTGTTTTCAGTATGGCGAGCAACGACCTCACTCAGTAAGTCTTTTGCGTTTTCTTCCACTTTTGCGTGCTGGTTTTTGTCAAAGTAAGACCCCACCAAACTTAACCCGTAGTCCGGTAGCACCGTCATGACGTCAAGATGTGTTCCGCGAAGCGACGCCTGTTGAATGGCTACTTTCAGAACATGCGCATCCTGATCGTCGCTACTTATATCGATCGCACATAAGACACCGTTGCTCATGCCAGTTTCTCCTCTTTGGTGTTTTTGCTCCGCCGGAATTGCAAGAACATTAGGAATGCCAGTGCCAGGAATGCGGGAAAAAATACGATTTCCTTGGGCAGTTGATCGGAAGGCGTTTTGATTTCGGCGACAACAACCGATTCATCGCCATAGAAATCAAATCCCGACATCTGGTCAAAGAAAGGCGTGCCTGGGAAAGGCTCTTCCAACAGCACCTTGCCGTCTTCGTCCAGCGTCGCGAGACCAAAGCTTGACAGGCGTTCTTCGCCTGATCCCTCATTTGCGATGTCAAGCAACAGCGTGAGTTGTTTGATCTGTCCGTTGTCAAAATCAGGCCCCGAAACAACAACCCGCAACTCGTCACCCACGTTTGCCGTTCCGACAGATTGAGCCAGTTCGGTTCCTGAAAAGCTCTGATAGGGAGGTTGCACCCGATTGATCACAAAGTCGGGTCGGAACAACACGAAGGCAATTAACACTAATGCTACACTTTCATAGACTTTATTGCGCGTAATGAACCAGCCCATCGTGCCTGCTGTGAACACCAGAATGGCGATGGAGGCGACAATGAAGACGAATATGCCTTTCACGAGTCCAACATCAATCAGCAACAGATCCGTGTTGAAGATAAACACAAACGGAAGCGCCACTGTGCGCAAGCTATAGAAAAACGCGGTGAAGCCGGTTTTGATTGCATCTCCGCCTGAAACGGCCGCTGCGGCAAAACTTGCGAGACCGACCGGTGGCGTTACATCGGCCATAATGCCGAAGTAGAATACAAAGAGATGTACTGCGATTAGCGGCACAATCAGGTCAGCCTGCGCGCCCAGTTCCACTACGACAGCGGCCAAAAGTGAGGAGACCACGATGTAGTTCGCAGTCGTTGGCAGACCCATTCCCAAAAACAAAGAGAGAAAGCCGACTAGGATCAACATCAGGATAAGGTTTCCGCCTGACAGGAACTCGACCAGATCGGCCATAACTTGACCAACACCTGTCAGCGTTACAGTGCCGACAATCACGCCAGCCGTTGCTGTTGCGAGGCCAATGCCAATCATGTTGCGTGCACCGGCAACTAGGCCATCCCGCAGGTCAACAACACCTGACATAAACTGTTCGCTGAAGTTGGTTTCACCGCGGAAGAATGCTTTCAGTGGGCGCTGTGTTACAAGGGTCAGGAACAGCAACATCGTTGCCCAGAATGCAGACAATGCCGGGGACTTTTGCTCGATCATCAGGAAGTAGACCAGAACAATGATCGGCAGGAGATAGTAAAGGCCGGTCTTGTAAATCTCGCTGACAACCGGAAGCGTTACGTCTTTCGCGTTTGGATCGTCCAGCTCTAAGTCTGGAGATTTCGATGCGAACCAGACCAGCAGGAGGTATACGACCCCAACCATAGCGGCCAAGATCCAGCCCGCACCCTCTGGTACGAGCGAAGTAACAAGCGCGACCGGAAATTGCGTCGCATAACACAGCAATGCAAAGCCTGCGAAGAACGCAAACATACCGCCGATGGTCTTGCCCATTGAAACAACACGGTCACCGATTGTCGGCATGTTCCGTTTTACGGCCTCCAAATGCACGATGTAGATCAGTGCAACATAGGAAATGGCCGCTGGCAGGAAGGCGTGCGTAATCACCTGGACGTAAGGAATGCCAACATATTCCACCATCAGGAATGCGGCCGCGCCCATCACAGGCGGCATGATCTGACCATTGACTGACGAGGCCACCTCGACTGCGCCAGCTTGTTCATTCGTAAACCCCACGCGCCGCATTAGAGGGATCGTAAAGGTCCCCGTGGTTACAACATTCGCAATGGAAGACCCTGAGATCAGCCCCGTTGCAGCAGAACCAACAACAGCCGCCTTGGCAGGCCCCCCGCGCAGGTGGCCGAGAGCACCAAAGGCGAGTTTGATGAAATAATTCCCGGCCCCTGCTTTGTCCAATAGCGCTCCGAACAGGACAAAAAGGAATACGAATTTCGTCGACACACCTAGCGCGAGACCGAATACACCCTCAGATGTCGTCCACATGTGACTCATGGCTTTGGATAGGGACGCGCCTTTCCAGCGGATCACATCTGGCACCCAGTTGCCGTCTCCGAAGAAGACGTAACACAGGAAAATACTGGCAATGAT
>NZ_JATACI010000004.1 GCF_037892195.1 Yoonia sp. GPGPB17 | reverse complement strand
TCAGTCGATCCAAAAGGTGTGTCATCGAAGTCATAGCGCTCTTCTGACCGCCGCACCGTGAAACCCAGTCTCAGATCATCTGTCACAAGATAATCACCCGACAGGATTGCGGTATTGCGCTCTAAGCCGTCCTTTTCGCCCCCGTCGCCGGACTGGTCATAGCCTTCGTCATCCGTGCGTGACAGCGACAGTGAGATACCGCCACGAGCATTTCTTTGGGCGACAAACGCGGTTGCAGTCGTTGCATCACCAACCTCAAGCGTAGTGCGTGCGGTGGTCCCTTCTTCACCCTTATCGGTGATGATGTTGATGACACCAGCCGACGCATTCGCGCCATAAAAGACCGATTGCGGCCCCCGCAGCAGTTCGATGCGTGCGATGTTGGCGGTTTCCAATCCGCTCAAGATGTACTCACCATCGCCGCCTGCGGCTTCGACGCCATCGATCAGGATCAGTGTGTGGTTTGCCTCTCCGCCACGAATACGCACTTGGGTGAATGTGTTGCTTGATCCGTTGACCGAGACGCCAGGCAGGGTGCGCAGCGCATCCTGGACATTCGTGATACCGCGATCTTCAATATCCTGCGCAGTGATGACACTTGCCGCTCCGCCGTAGCGGGCGGTTTCAATAGGTGACAGACCTCCGGAAACGATGATCTCGCCCAGATCAAATGTATCTTGCGCGAATGCAGTGGTTGTCAGTGACGAAAAAATGGCGACAGAGGCCAGCAGAGTGGAACGGGTCATTTTTATCCCTCAATCGCGGCTCCAAAAAGAACCACGTTACTAGTGTTATGTCACACGGAATAAGACGAACCTCTCCCGCGCCAACGTTGGAACACCACGAGCGGAAGGTCCGCAGTCCGAAACGCCCCTCGCGTCCGAACAGGGTGAGGGCTTGGGCAGGTCTCCTGACTCGCGGGTCGTCGCTCTGCCGGACCTTCCCATCGCGCTTTGCGCAACAGTGGTATATTCCGGCTTTGCTCACCGCTCACAGTTGCGGGGGCAGTCGCGGATTTGGTGCCTGATGGCTAAGCCTCACCGCGTTCCCTTTTAACCAGACAGCGCACCGCCCGGACCAAAGCATTGCGACGCTACGACGCAAATTAATCTTTGTGAAGACGGAATGTGACCAATTCATCTGAGCCGCTGGCTACATAATCGAAGAGATGGGTCACTGAAAATTTTTCGCCAAAGCAGTCATTCACGCAACACCGCTTTCGGCACAAACGTAGTTCAAAGTAGTTCCTTAGAGTGTCATTTCGCCCCGTCCTGCAAAGGACCCCACACTGGACGGTGTGCGTGTCGAGCGGCGTCATCAGCTGCGGCGGGTTGATCCCGATCTGTTGCGGCAGTTGGCGCGGCTGGGCAACAACCTCAACCAGCTTGCTCGGTGGGCCAACCGGGATCAGCGCTATGCCGACAGTGCGGCGGTGATCGGACGGCTCATTGAGATTGATCGTGAGCTGGCGGCCCTGCGCAAGGCCTACGAGATCCCCGATGAGCGGTAGTGGCCGCGTATTGGCGCTGTGCTGCGATCTGCGCGCGGATCATCGCATCGTTGCGTTCTTCGATAGTCAGCACACCGCATGGCAGGGCCACGAACCAGTCCTCGATCCGCAGCATGACCGTCAGTGGGTCCGGTGCCAGCGCGGCCCAGCGAACGCCTTCGATAAAGATGCTCAGTTGTCTGTGTTCGGTCATCAGCGCTCTCCGCGTTGTTTGCGCAAAACGCTAAGGGCAGCCACGACCCGGTCATATGCACGGGGTGGCGGGCCATGCTGATCAAGTTCTTCGGCGGCAAGGGCGGTGGCGGTGCCATTGCCAACTACCTCGTTGATCCAGAGCGGGCAGGGCGGGAGGGCAATGCGCCGGAGGTCGTGCGGGGTGACATCCAGCAGACCCGTGAGTTGATCGACAGCCAGGATCGCAAGTGGACCTTTACGACCGGCGTGATCAGCTTTGCGCCAACTGACGCACCCAGCAAGGCCGACCAGGAGAAGGTCATGAATGACTTCGAGCGGCTGGCCTTTGCGGGGCTGGAGCGGGACCAGTACGACATCACCTGGGTTCGTCACAGCCATACCGGGGAAGGGCGGGTCGAGCTGCACTTCCTTGTGCCGCGCATGGAACTCTCCACGGGCAAGGCGCTCAATATCGCGCCACCGGGTTGGGAGAAGTCCTACGCGCCGCTCAGGGATGCCTGGAATTATGAGAAAGGCTGGGCACGACCAGATGATCCAGACCGTGCGCGGTCGCAGCAGTTCAGCTTTGAAAATGCCGACAGGCAGGACGCGCGCACGGCGATCACAAGTTATCTCGAAGACCGCATCGTGAGCGGTGTCATCACCAACCGCGACGACATCATCACCTCGCTGAAAGACGCGGGGTTCGATGTGCCGCGTGCAGGCAAGAATTACGTGACTGCGCTTGACCCCGAGAGCGGTGAGCGCTGGCGATTGAAAGGACGGATTTATGACGCAGGATGGACCAGGGCCGCAGAGTATCACCGAGAGACTGAAAGCCAGGTCGGCGGAGGACGCCAGGGCGATGGAGGCCGCGATCCAGAACGAGCTGACGCAGCTCGCGGAGAACTTGCGACAATCATCGACCGACGCGCTGAAGCAAACCAGGGAAAGTATCAACGTCCAGATTATGGAGATCGAGGCGCAGATCAGCGCCAGCAGGGACCGGATGCTGAGCGCACTGACAGAGATCGAGATCAGGCCAAGGCGGACCATGAGAAAGATCATGATCGTCAGCGCGGTGACAGCCGCGATCATCGCGATGATGCCATGGCTGGTGATGAGCTATCTCGGGATCAGCGCGACAGAGACGGCAGGGACATGGCTGGATCGGAGGGTGGAGATCAGGGAGCAGGAAGCAAGGATCAACGCGCTGAGCGGGATCAGCCTGATAGAGATCGACGGGCAGGAGGTTCTGATGCTGCCCGCGACGACAATGCAGATGTATCAATGCGGGGAAACACGGACACCCTGCGTCAGGATTGGGGAGTAGGGGGCGATGGACCAGTTAACCAGCTTAGAGAAAGCGCTCTTGCAAGAGTTCAAGAGCTTGGCCGCCATATCCGAAACATTGGTCTCCGCCTCACAGAATACGGATCAGCAGCTCTTGAAATATACAGAGCATTGTTCCGGCGAGATAGCGCGGCTGGCCAGCAGACAGACCGCGCTGGAGGAGCGGCTCGCGACAGTGACAGAGGCCTTGAACAGGCAGACCGCGTCAACGAACGCACTGATCGACAGCGTGAACAGATTGATGACCGCGCAGAACAGATCGAGCGGGTAAATGCGCGGGAAGAGCGCATCAGGGATGTCATTCAGAAGCAACGCGGGGATCGGGAACGGTGACTGATGAAAAGCTGACAAGTGGATCGATTGTGTTCCGCCAGGAAGATGGTGCGCCCGCGCCGCGCATCTACGTCAATGATGTTGTAAGAGGTGCCCTGCTGGCCGCCAGGTATCGGGAGTGCGCCTATTGTGTCGATGTGATCTCGCGGCAGGACGAGGTGTACCTCGGTTGGAAAAATGGTGCCCCATCGGTGAATGCCACAACCGCCCGTGCATTGTCGGACAGGATCGCGCTCTATCAGCCGCCAGATGATGGTTATGATGATGGCGATCAATCCGCCCTTTACATGCGGTTGCAGGCGATAGCTCTGATGTTGGAATGGGGCTTCCAGTTGGCTGTCGGAGGAAAGCCGGAACACCATGACCCCAGCATCCTGCATGCTCATCCGAATATCGATGATGACCTGTACGAGATCGAGAAAGAAGGCCGGTTGTTGCGAATCCAAGTTGCAGAGGCTGCCCCCACTCGACGAGCCGCCATGGTCGACGATTGGCTGTCTGACGTGAATCGATCCTTCGTCGGCTATCGCCTGGAGTTTATGGCGTTGGGTATGCTGCTGGAAAGCTTTTGCGGCTGCGAGCACATTCAGCGGCTTGAGCAAGAGCTTGCGTGGGTAGATGCTGTGTGGGAGTTGAACACGCAGAACGTAAGGCCGATCTGAGGTCGCGCGTATCTGTCTATTTGATGGGCATATTTGCGGTGGCACAAAAGCGCGACAGGTCCAGTGATTAAGTAAATTCAATCGTGCATTCAGTAAGACTGAATGACCGTCCATCAAAGGTTACTAAGTTGCCGTTTTCGATCCTTGCAAGTTCGCTTCCTACTGCAGCCGCACCCTGTTCAATATCCTTTCTCCAGCCAACTAGGTCACCCCTAAACCGAACGGCACAAAATATCTCAGATGTCGTCGTTTCTATGAGGCAGCCACCCTCGTGTGCGCCGCCTGACTGTGCGTTTGGGGGATCAGAGAAATTTAGTATTCTTTGAAACAGGGCACGAGCACTTTGGCCTTTCTTAACCGAAAAATATAGCACACGGTCGCTATCGAACTCTTCTGAACCCGGGATTTCAAGTTCATCAGGTTGGGCTATCTTACTCCCGAGCACATTTTCCATATGTGTCGTTGGTCTTTTCATAGAGGTTACCCTACCGTGTTGGCGTCACAACGAATTCAAAGTTGGAAATTCCAGCATCGTTGAAAACTCTTGTGTAGTGCTGTGCCAAAGCTGGATTGTTCGTATGGTAAATGGCTCCACCATCGAACGCTTCAGAGTAGTTCCTTGCTTGATTAATCATCTTTTGCTGTTCGGCAACAGCCCAAGGCTGGGTTCCGTTTGGACTGTTTGGGTTACGGATTGATGTAGCCCAATCGTCGGTAAATTTTGCGTCAACCGCCGTTGTTCTGCCGTTAATCACCGCAACGTCATCTGCAATCCCGTTCACTCGACGACCATCGACAATGACCGTGAAAGAGCGATCCGATAGTGAAGCCCCGCCGTAGATTTCACGCACACCAGTTTCATATGACTGTGCTTTATCAATGCTCCTAGCACCAGTAACACTTACCGCATCTGTTGTTCTGAACGCTCCATTTTGTGGAGCTGTGTCTGTAATATAAGCCCCGCCGGTACTGCGCTGTATGCTAACCCCTTGAGCAGCGACGAATGCTTCGAAATCAGTTCTGCTGCCTCCTACGTAATCATTGATGAACGCTTCAATAAAGACCTCTGATTGTAGCGCCATCATTGCTGCGCCAAAGTAGCTTAGATCGTCAGGTGTGGTCCCTTCTGGCATCTGATCGCCAAGCAATGCCTGCATGTAGAGTTGACCTTGTTGTGGGTTCTCTGCACTGGTTCGTTTAATCAGCTCCACCATTTCAATGTAGCCACCTGCGCCCCCGCCTATAGCGGTGCTGCCAAGAGGCGCTAGATTTTGTCCGAGCTCGGTCAGCAAATGTGTTGTTTGTCCTACATCGAGCGTGTCGAAGAAGGCTGGATTGGTCGCTAGTGTTGTCAGTGTTAGTATAGCGGTCGGAGATGCGTTCGCCGTTAGGATGCGGTCGTCGTAACTCGCGTCAACAGCAATCATATCAGCAACAAGTGCGGCAACTAGATCATTGTTTGAGAACTCTAGATTAACGCTTGCGTCATGCAGATCCGCTTCGCTTGCGGCAACGACATTTGCATGGGTCACGCCAAGTTGAGCGAGCACATCGGGTTGAGCGGCTAGACCGTCAAGGAAGGCGATACCAGCTTCAACCTCGGCACCATAGCCTACTTCCAATCGGACTGCGAAATCATCACGACGATATGCAGCAGTCGCCAAATACGCGCGAGCAGCTTGAACTTGGGTAGCAGAGCAAACGCCATTGCTATCACAGAGCCCCAGTTCGCGTGCAAAATCTTCCGCGTAGGCCCCAATTAGCTTTGCGAGATCGGGATGCATCTGTCGGTTATGCTGTGTTGCCGACAAACCGATCGCTGCGGCAGCGCTTACATTCTCTGCTTTGCCGGACGAAGCAAGGAAACCGGCTGCAGTAGCAACAAGTTCCGAAAGGTCGGCCTCATAGGCGCGACGTGCAGCTTCCTGATCTGTGGGAGATAGTGCCGGATCAACTTCGTATGGGTTTCGCTCAAAATACCCCGATAGTAATGCGGATGATATACCGCCTGCTGCCCCGGCAGCACAGTCTGCGCCCTGTGCCTCGGCCGCAGCGCAACCTGCCATACCGTGCAGAAGAACGTGGCCCAAGGACCCCTCGCCGCCGTTGATGGGGTTACCGTTGGCGTCAGAAAACAGATCGCCGATCTCGTTTTGTGTATCGGCCAGTCCCAGCGCGACGACCGAGCTGACGAAGGATGTCTTGAACGCATCGTTGAAATCAGCCCCCGTGACTGCGGAATTGATCCCGGCGCCAAGGGTCGCGTCAAACGCGCCCTCCATGATCGCAGCACCGGTCAGGTTGTTCCCGCCGAAGAGCGAGGCTTGCATACCTTCACCCCACGTGCCGCCGAACAGCGTGCGGGTCCCAAGCTCGTCTACCGCGCCAAAGGCTGCGTTACTGTAGCCTTCTGCCAATGCCGCATCATCCAGTTGGTCGACCGCCTTCAGATTGATTGAGCTGGTCAGGAACTGCGTTCCTGCAGAGATGGCGGCTCCTTTGAGGATTTCGCCCATATCGAATTCGCCGGAGATGGTACCGTTTGCGATCCCCACGGTTGTTGAAGCCGCCATAGACGCAACGGCCTTGCCCGCATGGGTCAGAGTGTAAACCGTCTTGGTTGTGCCATCGGCCAGCGTGACCAGATTGCCCACATTCAGACCAGGCAGCGCACCGGCTGTCAGGTATGTCCCGAACCCTTGAGTCAGAACGGTTGTGAGAACGACCGTGAAGGCAGGTGAGAGTTGCTTAGTCTCGTCGTAGAAGTATTCGTCAAGCAGGGTTTGATCCAGCAGGACCAGTCCGGCAAGCGCTTCGAGCTCCTCTGGATAGAGTTCGCTCAACGGTAGACTGTCTTCGCCACCTTCGTTGTACAATGTAACGTAAGTGTTCCCTCCAACCGAGAAACTGATGTCGCCCCCAGCGTTAAAGGTGGTCAGAACCGCCGTCTCGCGATGAGATTCCTCTGTCGCTGTTGTCGCCAGCACGAGCCCTACGTTTTGTTCGTAGTAGGACTCTTTTGCTGTATTGATCGCTGCTTCAACAATCAGATCTCCGCCTACATTGAGGCTCAGGTCTCGACCTGCGGAAAGTTGAGCACCTATGAGTTCTGTGTTGCCGCCAGAAACGAGCGTGAGATCAACATCGGCGAGGATATCGGTCCCGGTCAGCATTTCATAAAGGTTGTGGCTAGCGCTTGATGAGGACATCAATCCAAACAGGAAGGACCGACTTGTCTTGCGATATTCTTCCCGTGTGTCTGTAAAGGTGCCCGCGAGGATATCGCCCTGCGTCGCAGACACATTGATGTCATCCGCAAGGCTTTGGAGTGCAGTGCCTGCAAGGATCAGATCTCCGGTCTGGGACTCGATGTTAAGCAGGCCACCGGCGATAATGTCGGTGCCATCATGCGTGGTTTCAGAAACCGTGCGCCGCGATCTTTTGGTTCGGAACCAGTTACGGCTGTATGACCTGCTCTCGTATCTATACTCTTCAACTGCAGCAGAAAGCATGATGTCGTTTGCTGCTGCGATGTTGGCGGAACCAGTGGCTTCGATCAGAGCCCCTTCCATCAAGATGGTATCACCAGAAAGCGCTGTGAAATCACCACCGCTGGCTACTTCGGTCACATGTGGTTGGACATCCCAGATGTCCGTTCCATTGTTTGAACCGCCGGACTGGTATTGAACGACTGAGCGGGGCGCCAACAACCCCAGTTTTCCAGAAGTGGCAAGGAGCGTGTCTTCACCGGAATCGATCTTCGTTCCCGCGAGAAGAATATTACCGTCCGGATTTATCGTAAGATCACCACCTGCAACCAATGTTGACAGCTCTTGTGAAATAATAGTGTGGTTGTTCGTCCAAGTTTCATCCGCGAGTGATCCGGCAACATTGTCAAAACCGGTATCGCTGTCATAGGTCCGAGCAACCGTTCCAATCTCCACCGCGCCCGTACCACCGATCCGGAGGTCGGTTTCTGAGTCGATGTTCAGACCGCCTGCGAGGAAATCACCGATACTGGTAATTTGGACCGAGCCACCACTTAGACTTGAACTGTAAGCCGTTTGATGACCGGACGAAGCGACATTCAGGGCACCCGATGCATCTATGATGCTATCGCTAATATTGGTGCCGAGTGCGCTAAAGACGGAAACATCGCCATCGGCAAAGACCTGGCTCAGCGCACTAACCATCCTGACGGGGTCATACCCGGCAAAAGAAGCCTCAGTCGCGCGCATGAACGCGATTTGATCGTCCTGTAGTGTGAGATCATGGTTAACAAATAGCGGGTTGCCATTTTGATCGACGGCCACTCCATTGACATCAAGCGAGGCTACCAAATCATTGGTGATATTTGGAAAATACTCCGAAACCAGTGCCTGCATGAGGCTCTCTTCACCAAATGTACCTGTCCCGCTAACCAATACTGAGTTCGGGTCTATGTCAGTATTGACAAACCCGCCAGGCAGGAATTCTCCGTCGTGTAAACCGACAGAGCGGGCTGCTGCACTGATGTCAGAACCGACTTCGGCACGGGCAAGCGCTTCTACGGCCAGCAGGGCTTCGTTACCTTTCACAAAGTTCCAATATTCATTAGCCGCTGAGCTATCTGTTTGATCCGTAAGCGCCTGTTCGAACCGCGCATCACGGCTCTCCAGATATTCATGAATTCCGTCGGCAAGCGTTTCATCACTGTTAGCTGCATAAAACAGCTCATCTGTTAAGTAGCCGGTCAACTGGTTAATTTGTTGTTCCATAACAGAATCAAGCGCGACACCATCAGGAATAGGAGCATTGTCAATGACGACCTTCCCCTCGCGCGAAAGAAGCATCAGATCTTCAAGCGCATTCATGTGAACACCTAGCAATGTTGCATCGGCACCTGTGTGAATGGTGATGTTTTTTCCGGTGAGGCGTGTATGTGCTGAGTCGACCGAGAGCGACTTCGTAACTGTCCAATTGTCAGGATAGTGACAACCAGCGCATGCATTTGTGGCAACATGTTGTAGTCTATGGTTGGCCGCAACTACAGACGACAACTCCGCACCACCTTCGACTTCTATCTTGATATCACCACCAGCTGATACATCAGACCCAATAGAGGCAAAGTTGCGCCCTGCTTCGATTGACACGTCCCCATAAAGCGAGGCAAGTGACGCAGGAGCAAATATCGTCCTGTTCCATTCAGTATGGCCACCTACAAAAAAGAGCGTGTCACTCTCTGTTATTTCCTCGATCGCGACGAAGTTATTGGACTGGAGTGTGTTCTCGACATCGCGTCCTGCCTTCAGAGTTAAATCGCCCGCAGCTGCGATCGTGCTCGCCTCGTTCCGGATATCCTGCTCAGCTGAAACCCATATTTCACCTCCGGCAAGCAACTCCGCACTGTTATAATCAGTGCGATAGCCACAATCAGAGGCTGAACATCCATCTTCAGGGCCCAGCTTAGTTTGCAGTCCGATTGCGGTGTTTATGACATCATTACCAGACAAGATCGCTATGTCGCGCGTCGCGGCCATAGCCCCGCCGATGTTTTGGACATCTCCAGTGTCGGTCATCAGAGAGATATTCTGTGCAGTCGAAGATGCACCCTGCTCAACATATTCAGCGATTGCTTCGGTTAAACCTGCGCGCGCAATCATCTCGGCGGCAATAGCACCTATTTCGCCCCCACTGGCCAATTGCTGATAGTAGGCATCTACATACTGTTGCAGGATCGGGTCGATATTGACGTCATACTCTGCCGCGATCTGCCGCTGTTGCGTGATATGTTCACCTGCAAAAACCACCAAATCATGGTCAGCGATCAAGAAGCCGTTGTTGATCAGTGATCCATTTGAAACGTCGAATACGATATCACTGCCACTAACCTCTCCCGCGATGACAACATAGTCCGATGCGATGATGTCAATATTACCGCCACTTGCGATAACGCGACCATCGTAGAGCGTAAACTTGTCTCCACTGATACTTAGCCCTGCTGCATCAACGTTTCCGTATTGACGTACCTCCGATCCAGTGATGATCCCGTAGCCTGAGAGCGTAATATCTTTGTAAAAAAGGTCCCCTGCAGAGGCAGCAGTCGCTGTTTGAGCGTCCAATGCGCCATAAAGGTTGACGCCCTGCCCGGCCTCTCTGTTGAGAATGGTGATATTTGCAGCTGTCAGATTGGCCGCATCACTGGCGTCAACGGCAAATGGCGTATTGCGCGCTGTCGTGCTGGGTGCGGCAACGATCTGATCACTACCGATGACTGTTTCTTGCGCCCCGGTTACCTGCTGTGCGCCACCAGAAACCATCAGGTTTCCTGCTTGCACACCGCCAGTTGTTGCAATCGGGCCGTTCAGCATCACTTCGCGTGCAAAAATGTTGCCGTTTTCGCCTGGCGCGAACCCGTCAGAACCTACTGTCACGATACCTTCAGTCACGTTGACGTTCACAGTCCCGTTTGTGACCGTCGCACGACCAGTTGTCAGGCTCGTCTGTGACGAGTTCAAAAAGGCACAGCCATTGCAGACAATGCCATTTGGATTGGCAATGATGACAGCCGCTTTCTGACCAAAGACTTCTGTCGTGCCGTTGAGTGAAGATGGCGCTGCACCAGTGACCTCGGCAACGATTGTATTTGCAGGGCCAGATACCATAAGGTTCGGGTTTGCCGTCACGTTTTGCCCGATCACGCTGACACCGCCGGATGTGGCGTTGTTCAGGATTAACCCGTCCTCGCCTACGCTGAATGTCGTAAAGTTGTTAACTGAAACGCCGCTTTGCGGGGTTGCAATATTGATCTGGGGTGTTCCGTTTGAGGACTGTAGAAAGGATGTTCCCGGTGCTGAGGGATCAACAATCACATCCTGCGCGTAAGATGGCAGAACAGAACTCAGCACGATCGCGGCTGACGAAACTAGGCTGACACAATTACGAACTGGTGTGTTCTTTTGGCGCTGCGAGGTTCTGTAATACATCATGTTCGATCTTTTCTTCTAAAATTGTAGCAATTATGACGTAGCTTGGGTCAAGGCCCAGCTTTTTGGTATCAGTCTTCCAATGAAAGTTGCGCCTGCCATTCACGTGCACGCTGTTGCGCCAGCAGTATGTCGCTCGTGCTCATCGCAGCTTCAAGCGTCGCCCGCAACTGTGCCGCATCTGGATGCCCGAATGCAGTGGCCAAGTTAAAATATTGATGCGCAGACACTAAATCCTGTTGTCCCAGTAGCCCGGAAGCATGCAATTCACCAAGTCCGTGCAATCCGTCAGGATGACCAAGTGCGGCAGTCTGCGCAAAAAGTTGCTTTGCGGCTTCAACATTATGATCAGGCCCGAGATCGGACAAGTTTATCCGGGCCAGTGTGTTCATCGCATCAATGTGTCCATTATCAGCGGCAAACTTAACATGGTCGATTGCTCGCTGCATGTCTGGCTCTTGACCACGCCCTTCCAGCAGAATGCGACCGCAGTTAAATGCGCCGTTGATATCCCCAAGCTCAGCGGCTTCACAGATTAGGGCAGCCCCGACTTCATAGTCCTGCAACACCCGTTCGCCGCGCATATGCAAGAGCCCCAGCCGATTTTTGGCAGCGGCCGACCCACTTTCACTGGCAACGACATAAGGCCCGATCGCAGCATCCAGATTTGGCGGACTACCCAGCCCAAGCTCGAGCATACGGCCAAGCAAGAATGCTCCCTCTGGATCACCAGCCTCGAATGCCGTTCGAAACGAACGGGCGGCAAGATCAAAATCGGCAACCTCAAGTGCACGTAGTCCTGAAGCAACGCTGCTTGGATCTTCAACATCGGTCGTTTGAGCGGTTGACGTCAACGGAATGGAAACAGCAAGTGCAATCGCAGGAATTATGTTTCGATGTAAAAATAAGTTCATTCTGAACACGCTTCAGCTTTCAAAAACGTTACTTCAGTTAAGATCGACAGATCGAATAATGCAACCTTTGTTAGAACAGTTTGGTGGATATTCTCACGAAGCCTTGCAAAGTGTCATTTTTGTCTTGCGCGCCTTCATTAAGCGGCACAGCGATCGCTGAATCGAGGGTGACACCTCCAATTTGCAGCGACCATCCAGCGCCTAGGCTCGACAAGGTCTCAGCCCGTTCGTTTGCTAGGTCCTGAACGCGTCCAATATCAAAAAATGTGAACATTCGCACCTGAGCGTCCGTTGTGCCACCAAAGCTATTTAAGCTGACGGTCCGTGCGGGGAAGCCAAACTCGCTGCGCAGTGTGATACCGCGATCACCATTCATGCCGTTGTTGTCATAGCCGCGGATAGTATCCCAACCTCCCAGACCAACCTGCTCGTTTGAAAAGAGCGGTTCATCGGTCACTTGCGTTGTTAGGAAAAGTGACATTTGCCGACCGCTTTCAAACGGCCGTAAATATGTCAGCTGGTTACGCAAAACGCGAAAATCTGATGTAGGGACGGTTTCGTCCGCTGGCTCATCTTCCCAATCTGCATTAAGGAAGCGCGCGCCGAAAGAAAGGCGCGTATCTGTTGCCAAAACATATGTCGGGGCGCGATGCTCGGCGCGCCATCCCAAACGGACTGCGGATCGACGTTGTGGTGTCAGTGGTGCCAAGTTAACGAAGCGCTCGTTTCGATAGGTGCCGAGAGACAGGTAACCCCAGTGTTTTGTAGTCGCATTGCGTGACAGAAGTCGCTCGGCCGTCAGGGTGCTGTTCAACGTTTGAGTGAACAATGCTGATGTCGCGTTTAGCGGGCTATCCTCTTCGGAATAGGAAAATGCGCTTGAAAACAGCCACTTCCGATAAGGCGCGGACAAGGATAGTGAAACCGCATTGGTTTCCTCGGATGTTGCATAGTTGAAGGTCCAAAGATCGTTAATGTTCAGTAGGTCGTCAGCCTCAAGTGTGAAACGCAACTGTTCTTTACCTGAAGCATCCGCTCCCCGGTTGTCGTATCCGAACACCCCACGCAGCCAGTCGTTTGTCCGCTCTGTTACAGTGATAACGCTGGCGCCCGGAATGTCAGCAGCACTCAGGTTTGCATCCGCTTGCACCGACGGCAGCCTGTTCATCTGTTCCAGCCCATGTTCAAGATCGCGCAGCTGAAAGATATCATTTGGGGCCAGAGGCATTGCAGATGCGATCTTACGTGGCGGCGCGTTTTGTACTTCGCCAGCTGCATTCGTTCTCTGATAAACGAATGATGCGACCCGTCCCTCAAGCACAGTTACGACCAGTTTTCTCTGACTGATATCTTGTTCGGGGACATAAGCCTGCGTGGTAATATAGCCTGCATCGGCATAGAGGGCGGAGATACGACCAATTAGGTTGTTGATACCTGTTTTGCCCAGGCACCTACCTGCAAACTCAGTTAAGATCGGTGCGAAGTCCTCTTCAGCAAATATCGTTGCATCGCGAACGATGATCGCATCGATATCGAAGCAGGGTGTTTCTTCTACTGGTCCCGCTACCGCCGGAACTGAAATCTCTTGTGATGCTGTCGGTTGGGTCAGGGCAGTCAGAGCCCGCCTTTGCTCCTCACTCTCCTGCAATCGCTGTCCAGCATCTTGCCCTTGCGCAAAGGCCACAGCCGGAAAGACGACGGCAAAACCGATAATACTCAACTTCATTTTCTAGTGGACCAGAGCCCAGGGCAGGCCAAGTGGACTGCGGTCGATAGTATAGTCAGGTTCTACTACGCTTGTTCGGACAGTGGTGCCCGTAACCGTCACCTCAATGGGCGCAAGGAGCTGCCCTTCTGTAAGCTCGACATCACCGTTGATCGTGATTTGCCCTGCGTTTGACTTGAACATACCTGCGAGAGTCTGCGAAACAAGATAACTGCGCTCACCGCCAAAAAGGCCTATCAAGCCTGCTGGCTGTTGCACTAGCAGAGGCGAGACATAAGCCAACATCTGTGTTTGAGGGGCAGTGATCAGAATATTACCGCTAGCCTCAATCGTGCCTGCATGGTTTTGCACGGTGGACCCGGCCGTGAATGATAGATCCTGACTTGCCGTGATAGTTCCACCAACCCGAGAAAGCGTGTCACTTCCGCTCACTTCGCAAAACCATCTGCAAGTTTTCTTGAACGATAGTGCGCCTGTTTGGCGAAGCCTATTCACTATATCAATTTCTGCTTGCAGTCGAATGCTTCGTCCATTGATCGCACCGCCATCGTTTACAATATGACGCCCCAAGAGGCTTAGATCACCAATCGACAGGATGCGCGCTTGTTCACCGGCGATCGCAACGTCGCCGTGATCAACATGCACTTGCGTGGTCTGACTGCGCCGCAGGAAGAGAGACGTGAGGTATGGGTCACCTTCTGTGCTGCTGACCGACAGCGGCGACTGCAGCCCAGTAATTGTTGTTTCGTTGATAATATTGTCGCCTGCATCAACAAAAATACCACTATTTGAGAACAGTCGCCCTGTCTGGTTGAGAACACTACCATCTGCCCGCACCACCAAATCGTCAGCTCGGGCAAACATCACAGCCAACCGATCTACAGACAAACTCCTGTTAGTTATGTCGCCAGCGGCATCTACTGTCAGCCCACCCAACGATGTAGGATCGGTGGTATTGGGAGAACGTCCCTCAATCAAACTACCATAATTCAAGATATCGCCCTGCGAAGCTCGTAAAACGGCGCCCCCGGTTTCGGCGATCAGCGTGGTACGTTGGTCTTCGGACGCCAGACTCCCGAACCGCAACTCATGACCGCTAACAGTCACGTTAGCGGTAGCCGTAAGCTTACTTTCGTCGACGCCAATCGCTCCGGTCGCCAGCAACAACAGGTCGCGACCGCTTTGGACAGATGCGTTATCGACGATAACCGGTCCAATGACATTCAGGCGGATATCGTCGCTCGCTGTAATGCTTGTCGCCTGAAGTGACACTGCTTCGCCTGCATTGATGATGACGCCGCTCAAGTTTTGCGGGTTTGCCTGCTGATCAATCGTAGATGTAATTTCACTATCTGCGCTGGACGCGATCTCACCTGTGGCTGACAAGGTCACACCACCAAGCGATGCGAGATTTCCCGAGGATGCAATCCGACCCGTTATTTGCGTATTCTCCAGATGAATATCGCCGTCTTTAGCACTTATTGTGACACCGCTTGTGGCAGACGAGATTACGGTCGGTGTCATATCGCGGGCATCTAGCGCAACCTCCTTCGCGACAATGTTGATCGCCTCTTCCGCATCGATCCTTGCGCCACTCATCGTCAAAAGACCGGAACTGCTTAGATTAAAGCCCCCCGACAGTGCTAACTGATCACCTGCAAATCTGACACCAGCACCCTGATCAGTCACAGTCACGCTGATCCGACCTGCGGTCAGCGAACCGTTAGGCGTAATATCGACGACCAATGCGTCATTGCTTGTCCCTTCGCCTGGCACTGCCATAGCCCACGGAAGCAAGTTCGCACCATTTTGCCCAAGACCGGATCTGACCCGGTCAAAAGTGACGACTTGTTGCCCGCCAATCATATTGACATGTTGACCGGTATCTAATTCAACACCCCCGATGGGGCCATCAATCGTCATCCGCTGCGAAATCAACGCAAGCTCCTGCATGGTACCACTGAGCCCTTGACCTCTGATCACCAAATTAGTGTCAGACGCTGGCGTGAACGATAGACTAGGCTCACCTCGCAGATGACTACCCGTAATCAACCCGAGGTTGCTGATATTCTCAAAGTGACCGCCATTCACACTGATACCATTGGGGTTGGCGATGATGACATCCGCCTGTTGGCCCAATACGGTGACCGGCCCTTCGATACGGGTAATTGAGGTTGATGTAACCTCGTTAACGATGGTGTTTGCCAAGACATTCTGATTGTCTAGATCGACGCCTGCCTGTGGAACAGAAAATGCTGAGAACGTGTTCAAACTGACGCCAGCAGTGTCTGCCGGGGCCAGCTGAACGTTCAAACGACCATTTGGGGCTATTGAAACGCCAGTCGCCGTCCCGCCGTCTACCGTGATCGTCTGAGCAACGCATGGACTGACAAGAACAGAACACATAAACGTCACTAAAGATTGTCTCACCAGTGGTGATCGTGGAAAAAGTACTTTCATAAATGTAGGTCTTAATTCAAATCATCATGGGGTTATTTGAAACAGGCTCTTGCACAAGATGAGCGGGATTAGTCTTTGTGTCTACAGCTTTGAAAGGTACTCACAAGATGCAGTTGCACTTCCAGGCGGTTTATCGTTGGGTGATCAGAATGGTCATCTTGGGGCTGTCCTTCCCGGCCATCGCACAGTCCAATATCACGGGTTCGCGCTTTGAGGATTGGCAGGTTGTATGCACCGATGAAGGTCCTTGCCGTATGTCACAGACTATTGTGCAACTCGAAACGCAAAGGCTCATCCTTCAGGCCCAGGTTTATGGCGGAGACACCCCAACGCTGTTGCTGTCCTTTCCCTTGGGAGTTCTTTTGAGCCCTGGATGGACCATGCAGATCGATGGTCAAACAAAGCAAGCCTTCCCCTTCGAGATTTGCAGAAGCGACGGATGTTTCGCGGGTGTTCCCCTGACCCCTCAACTCATCACTGCGATGCAACGGGGCAGAGCGCTGTCCATTGTATTCTTTGATGCAGCCCAGCAAGAAGTTGCACCAGAGATATCACTGATCGGGTTCACTGCCGCTGGCAAGCGCTGAACAGCAACTGAGCGATCAAATCAGATGGTATGCAAAATGAACGCGTTCTGTGTGTGAGGGAGAAGTATAGAAGATCCGCCGCGAAAACGACCGTTTTCGTCGGGGCCAACTTTTGCGAACGCTCTCTGCGGCAGCGGCTCTATCGCCAGATCAATAGCTTAGCTTAGGCCATCCAACTGCCACAAAAAGGGTCGTTTTCGCCGGTGACAGAAAGGTACCATTTCGGGCCGTTCTCGCTGAGCGGTCAGTTACACCAAGCTGCACCTGTACTTGCTTCAGACCATTCAGAAAATGGTTCGGGATCGCAACGTCAAAATACTGCAGCAGTAGCTCTCATATCGGACAAAAACCCCATGTCACAACCATTGCGCCAAAAACGGTCGTTTTTGGGAGATCCTTCCCCTGCCCCATTGATGTGACTTTTCACGGTGAGTGGCACTGATTTTTGCACGCTAGTTGGCGCTCTCGGTGCGCTGAAGCGTCCGGTAGATCGTCGGTCTGGAGACGGCGAAGACATCTGCGAGGTCGCTGATCGAGTAGTCGCCGGTGTCGTACATGCGGCGCAACTCGCGGTGCTGTTTTTCGGAAAGCTTTGGTTTCTTGCCGCGCAGCTTGCCCTTGGCGCGGGCGATTTTCATGCCTTCGCGGGTGCGCATCTTGATCAGGTCGGACTCGAACTCGGCAAATGTGGCGAGGATGTTGAAGAACATCTTTCCTATAGGGTCGGTGGGGTCATAGACCGTTGCACCCAGGGCGAGGCGAATGCCGCGTTCAGCCAGGCCGTCCGCGATGGTTCGGGCGTCTGGTGCTGACCGGGCCAATCTGTCGAGCTTGGTCACGACAAGGGTGTCACCCTCGCGGACAGCGGCCAGGGCCTGATCGAGACCTGGTCGGTCGCGGGTCCGGCCTGTGAGGCCGTGGTCAGTATAGATACGATCCGGGTCAACGCCGAGGGCGACAAGCGCCTCCCGCTGTGCGGTCAGGTCCTGTTTGTCGGTGGAGCAGCGGGCGTAGCCGATCTGGGTCGTTGTCATCATTCAGTCGTACGATAGAGCTACCTCTATTGCAAAAGAATACGTACCATTCATGTGATACAAGACGATGTCAAAGAAACCTGGCAAGGGCAGCACTCCCTCCAACCGTCCGGTGACCGATCCTCTTACGGACAGCCTGACCGCGTATTCAGACGCAGATCGTGCCGCCGCGATGGACCGGTTCCGGGTTCTGCAGCCGCATCTTGAGATCGGTGTCCCGCTGACGGCAGTGGCGGAGGCATCGGGTCATTCCGTCCGAACGCTGCACCGGTGGGCGGCGCGATACCGTGATGGTGGCCTTGCAGGGTTGGTGCGGCGCGGGCGCGTCGATGCCGGATGCCGGAAGCTGCACGTCGATCTCACGCAACAGATCGAGGCCCTTGCGGTGCAGAAGCCGCGCCTGTCAGTGGCTTCGATCCACCGACGCATCGCGGAGTCGGCGAAGGCCGAAGGCCATCCTGTCCCGTCATACGCGACAGTGCGCAGGGTCATGGATGCGCTCGATCCGGCCATGCTGTGCCTCGCCCATGAGCGCTATGTGAAGCAGCTTCAATCTGGAGGCTTGTCAGACGTCCGTGGCCGCCCAATTTCTTTGGATCAAAACACCATTTTCTACTGCTACATTGTCGCTGACATCGTGGGCAAGATGGACACGTGGACCTATTCTTGGCAACGGACTGCTGATGGACGTGGCAGGATCTATCGTCCCAACAGTGGTTTCCATGGTTCCATCGAACTTCTGGGCTGGGATCAGCTGATTGGTGACGCACGCGCGCGCAATCAAGCGTTTTTCGATAAAGCAGGCATCTCAGGGGAGAGCTTCTTTAGTAACGGATAGTTGCGGTTCTCCATCGCCAGCATCAAGACCGTGTGATCGGGGCACCAGCTATATCAGAACGGCCAAGGAAAGCTTTCGATCCACGTGCTCACGGACTGAACGGTACGCCCCAACGCATCAACGATGCTTTGAATATTCACAACTACACTCGCGCCTGCCGCCGTTCCGCACGCAACAAGAGCCGCATCAATGCCTTTCTCCGCCCGCACCTTGAGCCACCCCGCGAGCTTTGATGCTACAGCACCCAAAGTAAGCGTCTTCTCTGCGACAATGGCGTCATCCGGTTCCTGAGCCTTCGTTTGTTCGCGGATGGCGGCTACTGCTTCATTGAGCGCGAGCCATTCTTCCCGAGAGCACGGATGCTCGACTTCTAGCGGCTCAGGTGGGTGATTATGCCCCATCATACCTTGCGGCGATACGAGAGGCTGGATTAAGGCCTCTAGCTCATCGAGCCGCGCGGCAACATCTTGGCGCGCCGCCGGTTCAGAAATAGGTGATTGCGATGTCACAATGATTGGTGGCCATTCCTCATCGCCATCAACGATCTCTCCGTTCAGGACGCCATCATCATCGTAATCGCCTGGTTGTTCTCGTGGAGCCCACTCTAAGAGGCCATCGCTTTCGATCTCGTCGATTGCCTCCTTCATAATTTCATATTCAACTACCTCGCCGAATTCGTCTTGAACCTCATCGTTCGCTTCGTGAGGTCCACCCCAAATCCACTGATACCCACCCTCGCGGGACTCGTAGGGAGTACGATGAGCGGGGTCTTCAAAATGCGCATGAAACCAGCTGACCATCATGCGGATTTTTTGATCTTTCGACATTTCCGCAATATCGTCGCGAGTGTACCCATGCATGCCTTCGACATCCTGAAAACTGCCGTAGGTCCGTTCTACCATGTCAGTCTCGGTAATCTCTGATCGAGACCGGATCGAGCTTCTTAGCAGGAACAAGTTGATAATGCCGTTCCTCGACGACCTTGATCTCGTCGTCCTGTAGCGTGAGCTCGAAGAGCGCTACAACCTGGGCGTCCATGAACTGCGCAGCGATCGCCCTGCACCGCATCCCAGGAAACTTCTCTTCGACGAAGCGTATATCCTGGCTTGTCTGCACGATTCCGATTTGATCCTTGCCGCCCTTGGCCTGGACGGGGATCACATAGTGGCAGCCGCGCTTGTCCAGCCCGACGTAGAGCTCGTCGATCTCGATCTGCCCAATCCCTTTGACCGTTGTGCGAAGATGGTTCTGAAGGCTGTAGGTCGTGAGGCTCAAAAACGTGTCGATCAGCCGATTGTAGCGCACGATCGCCAGAAGCGCTTGCTCGTCGTCGAGTGCATAGGCTCGGATCAGCTCGGGGGTCGCATCGGGGATGTTGATCGTCACCAGGTCTTCACGAGGTAAGACCCGATTGATCTTGACCATACGAAACTTGTAGACGGCCCGCCCTGCGAGCTCGATCACCCACTCCATGCCTTCGGGCTGTGTGTCGACGATCCGCTCGGGTAATGCCGCTCGAAACCGAAACGAATAGAGCACGTCGCCTAGGTTCTTCGGAAGCTTGATGTTCAAAACCTCGGCCGCATCTTCGATGTCGGTCCGGGCAAATTCGAGTTCGGTCGCACCGCCGCTATAGCGGTCGAAGAATATCTTCTCGATCAGAGCTCCATAGCGGTTAGGTGATTTAGCCATAGGCAACCCTCCCCGCGTTGATCTCTTCCTCGATCTCTTCCTGCTTGCGCTTCTTCGCGCCGCTCTTTCGATCACGCTTGCTCGGCGGCGGTGTGATCCCAAACCGGCGTGATGCCTGCGAGAGATCAAGCGTCAGGAGCTCTGGGCCGCCAAGCGATAAGGCTTCTTCTGGCCTAGTTGGTTCGATGCCCAGGGCTTCAATCATCTTCGTGGCGATCACCCTGGCCAAAGGCGGCGGTACCGCATTGCCAATTTGCCGCGCGCCATGCCACTTGGTCGCGTTAAGGCGAAACCAGTCTGGAAATCCGTGCAAGCGCGCCATTTCTCGCACGGTGATGCACCGCGCATGACGATAATGGATCGGGCGCGGGCTGGTGAATGCGCCCCTCGCACCGTCCGTTCCGGCGCGAAGCGTGTTAGCAACGCCGCCCTGTGGAAGCTTGAAGAACCGGCTGATCGGCTCGACCGCCCCCTCTTCCGTTTGTCGGAAACGCCGACGCGAAATCTCGGTGTGGCCGGTACGGGCGCTCGACGTGAGAACATTAGGATTCCATTCGCGCACATAACCGAAATGCCATGCGTCATTTTTTAGACCGCGCAGCTCCGCGGCATAGTCAGAGGGGTCACCAAAGCGGCTCGTCTTGACGGCATCGCTTGCGTTTAGGGTCTCAAACGTATCGGCATCAGGAAGATCCCCGATCGCCTCAGCACAGGACGGTCCAAAACCTAGCTCGGGGTAGAGTTTCGGCCGACCGGCTATGTTGGTCGTCGGTGCTGGATAGTCGGGAAGCGCCCTGCCCTTTTTCACTCCCATGAGGATGAAGCGCTCGCGCGATTGCGGTGTGCCATAGTGACCGGCATTGAGCACCTTCCAGGGCAAACGACATTCGTAACCGACCCGATCAAATGCCCCTACCAACTCCTTCAGGAATGCTTTGTGCTTGCCGACTGTGAGGCCTTTGACATTTTCGAAAACAAAGCTCTCTGCATCGAGCTCATGCACGAGCCTCACGAAATCAAGAACGAGTTGGTTGCGTGGGTCGTCGAGCGCCCTGTGACCGATCAAAGAGAAACCCTGGCACGGCGCACCTCCGAAGACGCAATCGATCTTCTTGCCCTCAAGGCCAGCACGTTGCCTGACATCATCGCCGGAAAGCTCGGCAACTGATGCTGGAATTACCGTTGTTTCAGGGAAGTTAAATTCGTGAACGGCGCAATGCACGGGGTCGATCTCAATCGCGGCTTTTACGTCGAAGCCAGCTTGCTCGAAGCCGAGGCTTAGCCCCCCTGCCCCTGCAAAAAGATCAATCCCGATTGGTCGCATTGCGCTCTTCTTTCTTAACATCGGCCTAACATCACACCCTTTGGTTAATGCAATCCTTCATATTTTTCCCACAACATCTCGATCAGCTGACCCTGTGTGACACCGAGCCTTTCGGCTTCTGCTGCTATGGCTTCGCCAACCTTTGGAAAAACCTTTGGGTGCAACTGGTAAGTCCTCGGGCTTGGCTTTCGACCGGGCTTCTTTCGAGGGGTCCGGTCGAGAAATCCCCGCGCTTCGCCAACTTCATCTATGCGCCGGACTTCTTCAACGGTCGTTCCTTTCGAACGAGCCTTCAGCCCCGCAAGCCTATTTGAGCCGCTCATAAACTGCCTCCGTGAATGCCTGAGCGTTTGCCAACGCCTTATCTACCTTGCCGCCTGTGACCATCTCCGGGTCATTCATCATCGCTGTCAGATCGCCCCCATAGGCGAACAGTTCCGAGAAGGCTGCGCGCGCGACCAGAGACGGCTCGATCACGTCGATCCCTGCTCCGCTGAGCTGTTCTTCCAACTCCTTCTGGACGCGGCTCTTGACGGCTGCGCTGGTCTTGGTCAGCGCCACAGCATGCCGGATTGACCGCCCAAGCGCTTCTTCTTCTTCCCGAACCAACGCCAGTGCTTCGGAGCCGATCTCTGCGTCCAGTGCTGTCGGCTGCATCGGGACAATCACCAAATCCGCCTGGGAGATGGCCCGACTGACGAGCTGGGAGGCAACCCCTTCAAGGTCCACAATGACGATCTTGCCGTCACCATCCGCGCTCCGGATGGTGGGAACGATCTCAGACCGACCAACATCGCTCTTCAAGGTCACACCGGAAGGTACGCCATGAGATGCCCACCGGGTAAGAGACTTGTTCGGGTCACAGTCAAGCACCGTGACGTCCGCGCCCATGCGGGCGAACTCAGACGCCAGAAGAACGGCGCATGTCGATTTTCCAACCCCACCTTTGGGGCTTGCCATAACGATGACGGGCATTGCTCGATCCTGCCACTTAGTTGTTACCGGTTTTATATCTCATACCGGAATTAAATCCAACACCGGAATTATATCTATGACCTGTTTTATTTCTGTAACCGGTTTTTAATCTCAAGGCCTGCCTCGCTTCTCGAACCACTTTCGGCAGAATCCAATGAAAGCGCGGTCAGCGTTGCGGGGCG
Source organism: Yoonia sp. GPGPB17 (assembly GCF_037892195.1). Classification (NCBI taxonomy): domain Bacteria; kingdom Pseudomonadati; phylum Pseudomonadota; class Alphaproteobacteria; order Rhodobacterales; family Paracoccaceae; genus Yoonia; species Yoonia sp. GPGPB17. The sequence goes on along the minus strand of NZ_JATACI010000004.1, from coordinate 14,512 downwards.
GCTCAACACACCAGTCGCGCCACTCTCGTTCCAGAAAACGAACATCCCAACCCGGCGCTGCATGGCGCGCTTCTTCGTAGGTGTCGGACTGCAGCGGTGGAATACTGCCTTCGATAAGCTGGGCAGGGGACATCGTGCCGCGATTGGTGAACACCACCATGTCAGCTTCATCTTCAAAGGTAACATGGTAATCCGGCAAATGGTCATGCTCTGCGAGTTGCCGGATCATCTGCCGAAAGCGTTTCTGTGGGCTTTGCGACCCAGTCTTAAGCAGCAACTTCGCCAGCGTGATGCGCCAGGTTTTCTGCTGCCCACAATGCTTGCGAGCGATCTCGTACACCCGTCTTTCAATGGGTTTTCTTAGACGAAAGTAGTCACGGTGGAGGGTCAAAACCTCTTCGTTGCGGATTGCATTGAAGACCCAGTCTGACAGCTTCACTTCACACCAGAGAAGACGGCCATCAAGGCCATGTTTGCGGCGGATAGACGACGCGTCGATCAGGCCAAAGCCGTCAACTTGTTCTTCATCGCCAGTGACAATGTTTGTCCTTATCCGCGTCCCTTCAAGGCGATCAAGGGCATCGAGCAGGGACTGATACTCCCGGCCACTTGTGCCGCGGTTGGTGAAAATAAGCAGCTCTCTGGAGTTGATGCGGACACGAGGCGAAACAGCTTCGCCTTCCTTCAGCTTCGCCATGATCTGACTGATGCAGTAGATCAAAATGTCCTTGTCGTAGATCGTCGCTAGACCCTTCACGCTCGGCGTGATCTGAAGCCACTTGTCGCCATTCTCATAGCGCTTGACCGTCGTCTCCGGCTTCTTCGAAAGTGAGTAGAACGGGTGCTCCATGTGCTGCATCACGTCCTTTAGAACCGCGTCAGCGACATCACAGATGAACAGATCATGCTGCGGATGACGATCCGGCAGGAGCGGGGCAAGGGCATTCGTGTTATCAGTTACCATGTATCGACATTCGTGGTTTTAGTTACCGCAGTCAAGATTCGTGTTATCAGTTACCAAATGCAGGATTTCAGTTACCGAGATTCGTGTTATCAGTTACCATAACAATAGAATTATGATTTTAAATCAATTGGATGCGCAGCGCTTAAACAACGTAACACAGATTCTAACACTTATATAACACCCAGCAGATCATCCCCGCGCCATTTGAACCGCTCATCCTGGTAATAAACGATCTTCTTCGCGATGAGCGGTGACATGCCTTGCACCTTCAGAATTTGCAGAGAAGGGTCGAGGAGCATGATTTCATCCGGCGTGAGCAAATCCCGGGCGTGGAGGCCTTCGGTCTTCTGGCCTTTGCCATCCTTCGTATGGAACTTACGGGTTTCCTGACCGATGGTGAGACTGAGCCACTTAGCCGTTTCGTAATCATTCACACCGAAGCTCTGGATGACACCGGAGTTGGCCATGAAGGTATTTGCGCTTTGGCCATAGAGGGTCTTGAGTTGGCTGAGGTCCTGCAGGATGGGCCAGAGCTGGACGCCATAACCCGCCATTAGCCCCATGGCGCGCTCAACAGCTGTCAGACGGCCAAGAGAGGCGAATTCATCGAGAAGGAAGAGGGTAGGGGGGATCTGGGCCGCATTCTGCCCTGTGACGCCCTCAGGGGCCGCCTGCGCGGCTCTTACGATGTCCTGGAGCGCCTGTGAGACCACCAACCGTAACCAACGCGCGTAGACGTCCAGGCGATCCGGCGGCAGCACGATGAAGACGGACGCAGTTTGCGTCCGCAAATCAGTAAAGCGGAAGTCGGATTTGCCGGTCACCGTCACCATGCGGGGGCTGTCCAGGAAATGCGTGTGGCGCTGCGCATTGGACAGGACAGAGGCGGCCTCGCGTTCTGCCTTACCGATCTGCCTGTTGGCAGCGCGGGCGATCAGTTCACCGGCCCGGTCACTGTCCTGCATGTCCACCAGCAGGGCCGCGTATTTGTCAGAAGGCAGGGTGAGCAGCTCGCGCAGGGTACCCAGCGTCTGGCGTTCTTCAGGCTCATGGCAAACGCACCAGAGAATGAGGCCGGTGATGAAGGCCTTGGCTTCCTCGTTCCAATGCGCGTCCTGTACCTGGTCCGGCGGATCGACGACCAGCGCGTCCGCAAGGGCCGCCGCATCCTCGCCGAGATCGGGACTGTCGGGGTCAAGGTCGGCGAGCGGGTTGAACGCAGCGGACGGATGCCCGGAGATGCCAAAGGGATCGAGGACATGCAGTGGTCCCATGCCAGCCCGGACCGCGCCGGTGATCTGGGCGTTCTCGCCCTTGGGGTCAATCACGATGACGGGACGCTTCACCTTCAGGAGATTGGGAATGATTGTCCCGACACCCTTACCGGTGCGCGTGGGAGCCAATGTCATGAGATGCGCCTTGCCATCGTAGCGCAGGAAATGCCCCTTGGGGTGGTGCTGGCCGATCAGCAGACCGTCTTGTCCGGACAATGTGGTGGTCTCATCGATAGTGGCAAAGCGGGCCGAGCCATGGCTGTCATGCGGATCAAAAAAGAACCTGCCCCAGAGCGGTGACTGCCGGAACCAGATCACGAAGCCGACGAGGCTGAAGGGCAGGGCGGTCATCAGGAGTCCGGACGTGGTGGCCTCATCCGCATCAGCGGAAAAGAGCATCCCCACAAACAGCGCACCAAGAAATCCGGGTACCACCACCAGGACCAACAGCAGCACTGTCTGCATGATCGCTTCCCCGGCATTATCCACCAGTGATGTCATTCCGCGCGCCGATCGGTCCTGGTACGGCATGGCAACCATCCTTCTCACATCCCAAGGCAGGGGACATCGCCAGCACGCAGCCGTCAACTCTGGATTGCGCCGTGCCGCCAAAAGACCCCCGCGACAATGCCCAGGCTCCAAAGAGGCCAGCACGTGTGCTAGTGTCCACCGCAGGATCAATGGCGCAAAGTGGCGAGGGTGCGAGAGCAACCTTGACGTTTGTTCTGTTGTGATGCCTTCTCATCTTTAGCCAGCATACCTGTGTGGCCACACATCCCCTGACGGGATATGAGACCAAACAGGGCTGGTGAGGGGGGAAATCCCCCTTCAATCCCCCGGATCGCCTTGCAGGCGATGGCCTTTGCCAGCCCCGGATATATGGGGTCCTGGGCAAGCAAAGGCCAAAGAGCCTCCCGCTCCCTGGACAGGGAACCCGGCGAGAGGCTGTTGCGCTGAACGGGCTGCACATGAGGAGATAGACATGGCCATCTGGATCAAGTTCCGCGCGACCGAAGAGCAGCGTGACACCTGGTACGAGAAGGCCCGTACCAAGGGCGTCAGCTTCTCTGACCTTGCACGACAGACACTGGGGTCGTTTGCGGGAGGGGGCGAAATGACACTCTAAGGATTCCCGCGATGCCTTTTGACTATGCTGAGGACGGTATTCTTGCTGATGCCTAGGTCGCAGGCAATCCAGCGGTAGCTGCGACCTTCCTCGATGGCCGCAAGAACCTTGGGTGCGAACTTGTCTGATTTTGGGCGCTGCCCTTTCTGCTTAACCCAGCTTCTGTCCGCGCGCCCGCGCCGCTGCTAATCCTGATTTGACGCGTTCGCTGATGAGGTCGCGTTCAAACTGAGCGATCCCGGCCAATATCGTTGCCATCATCCGGCCATGTGGAGAATCCAGCTCGAATGTCATTCCGCTTATAGCGACGACGGAAACATTCCAGCCAGCCAATTTATGTAGTGTCTCTAGCAGATCTTGGGTCGATCTACCCCACCGGCTCAATTCGGTGACTAAGACCGCGTCAATCTCTCTTGCCTGAGCAAGCGCCATAACTTGGTTTCTTGCTGCGCGGTTTGAGGTCGTCCCCGATGCGGTCTCTTTGAATTCTCTAATGACTTCGAAACCGCCGCGTTCGGCGAATGCTGTCAGATCTGCGATTTGCCGTTCGCATGACTGATCATTGGTCGAAACCCGCGCATATATGACAGCCTGCTGTCCCAATTGAACCCCTTTGGATATTGACCTTGCAAGTCGTTGATTTTGTTGAAGTGGTTATTGTCACAAAAAACACTTGTTCAATAGGTACATATTTCATGCCCCGCCGCAATATTCTGACCGAACGCCAGCGTTCCTCGCTGCTTGATCTTCCCACAGATGAGATGTCACTGCTTCGGCATTACACGCTGTCTGACGAAGATCTTGAGCACATCAACGAACGCCGCCGCCCCGAAAACAGACTTGGGTTTGCGCTTCAGCTCTGCGCACTGCGATATCCGGGTCGTGCGTTGTCACCTGGAGAAGTCATCCCACATGATGTTCTGGCTTTCATTGGCGCACAGTTGGGGCTGACTGGCGACGCATTGCTTTCTTACGCGGCCAGACGTCAAACCCGCCAAGAGCATCTGGAAGTGCTGCGCGATATCTACGGTTACAAATCTTTCACCGGCCGTGGTGCACGCGATCTGAAGGGCTGGCTGGATCAGCAAGCTGAACTTGCGACTTCGAATGATGATATAGCCCGCCGATTTGTTGAGGAATGCCGAAGATCACTCACGGTACTTCCCGCAATATCCACAATTGAACGTCTGTGCGCGGATGCGTTGGTGGCAGCGGAAAAGCGGATTGAAACAAGGATCGCAGAAAGACTGACCGAAAACGTGCGCATCAGGATCGATATATTACTGTCCGATCAAGTCGATGATCGGCTGTCGCGGTTTGTCTGGTTGCGTCAGTTTGAAGTTGGGAGCAATTCAGCCTGGGCAAACCGCTTGCTGGATCGACTGGCGTTCTTGCAAGACTTTGATCTGTCATCAGACCTGTTTGAGGATGTGCCTGCGCATCGCGTCACGCGGTTGCGCCGTCAGGGCGAGAGGTATTTTGCGGATGGTTTGCGTGATCTGCCAGATGACCGCCGCCATGCTATCCTTGCAGTCTGTGTTGTCGAGTGGCGTGCCGCAATCTCTGATGCTATTGTCGAAACCCATGACCGGATCGTTGGCAAGACGTGGCGTGAGGGACAAAGACTATGTGCTGCCCGCGCAGAGGATGCAAAGTCGGCTGTTCAGCACACCTTGCGTTCCTTCAGGGATCTGGGTTCTTCAATGCTGGAAGCAAAGAATGATGGATCATCCGTCGATGAGGCTGTGTCTTCATCGACGGGCTGGGCCGATTTGGAGGCATTGGTCGCGACCGCATCGCAGCTGACCGATACACTTTCGTCGAACCCCATAGCTCATCTGGTGCAAGGTTATAACCGGTTCCGACGCTATGTCCCGAGAATGCTCCATCTTCTCAAGATCGATGGTGCGCATGTGGTTACGCCGCTCTTAGCTGCCATCGATTCGATCGAAAATGGCGTAAGGCATGCTTTGCCAACAGATTTCTTGCGGCGCGCCTCGAAGTGGCATCAATACCTGAAAGTTCAAGAACCTGGTGATCAACGTCTTTGGGAGGTCGCAGTTCTATTCCATCTACGAGATGCCTTTCGGTCCGGCGATATCTGGCTGGCACAGTCCAAGCGCTATGGTGATCTCAAACAGGTCCTTGTGCCGACCGCGACGGCGGCTGCAAGCGCGCGGCTCGCCGTGCCGCTTGATCCCGAACAATGGTTGGCCGAGCGCCATGCCCAGATGGAAATCGGCCTGGACAAGCTCTCAAAGGCCGCAAAACGTGGATCGATCCCGGGCGGAGCCATCGAAGACGGCGTGCTGCAGCTCAGCAGGCTTCCCACACAGACCCCGAATGGCGCGGCTGAACTGCTCTTTGACCTGTATAAGCGTGTGCCGGATACGCGCATCACCGACATCATGTTGCAGGTCGATGACGCAACCGGCTTCACTGATGCTTTTACACATCTGCGGACAGGGGCACCGCCAAAGGATCGGGTTGGCTTGCTGAATGTGCTGCTATCGGAGGGCTTGAATCTTGGATTGAGCAAGATGGCTGAGGCGAGCAATTCGCACGGTTTTTGGGAATTGATGCGCATTTCGCGATGGCACATTGAAAGTGAAGCCTACGGACGGGCGCTTGCGAATATCGTGGACGCTCAGGCCAAACTACCGATGGCACAATTCTGGGGGATGGGGATGACTGCATCCAGCGATGGTCAGTTCTTTCCAACCACACGGCAGGGCGAGGCGATGAACTTGATAAACGCCAAATACGGAGGTGAGCCAGGGCTGAAAGCCTATACACATGTTTCGGATCAGTTTGCGCCGTTTGCATCTCAGACCATTCCGGCCACGGTAAGCGAGGCACCTTACATCCTTGATGGGTTGCTAAACAATGACGTGGGCAAACGGATCAAGGAACAATATGCGGACACAGGCGGCTTCACGGATCACGTCTTTGCGGTCACATCTATCCTCGGCCATCGGTTTATTCCGCGCATTCGGGACCTACCATCAAAGCGGCTTTACGTGTTCGATGCCGGAGGAACGCCTCAGAACTTAAAAGGTATGATTGGCGGTAAGATCCGGGAAGGTCTCATCGCGTCAAACTGGCCCGACATTCTCAGAATCGCGGCCACGATGACGGCGGGAACCATTGCGCCAAGTCAGATTCTACGCAAGCTGGCATCATATCCGCGCCAGAACGACCTCGCTGTTGCCTTGAGAGAAGTTGGTCGGGTCGAGCGCACGCTGTTCATGCTGGATTGGGTGCTCAACGCAGATTTGCAGCATCGGGTGCAGATCGGATTGAACAAAGGTGAGGCGCACCATGCGCTGAAAAATGCGCTGCGCATCGGTAGACAGGGTGAAATACGCGACAGGACAACCGAGGGGCAGCACTATCGTATGGCGGCGCTCAATCTGCTGGCGACCATCGTCATATACTGGAACACCGCCCGGCTCGGCGAGGCAGTGGTGCAGCGCAAAAACGCGGGCCTGCCTGTTCAGCCAGACGTCCTGGCGCATACGTCGCCACTCGGGTGGGCGCATATTCTACTGACGGGGGAATACAACTGGCCAAAGCATTGAAGCACGAAATAGCTGACCACCGCAGCGATACAGATGACCTTGTAAGTTGCGCATTAAACGGGAATTCTCGGGTTTGCCGCCAATGACCGGTTTTTGGATTATCCTTTTGCCCATTGAACGCGTTAGCTTTCGCGGCGGACCATGACTAATATCTCAGTCTAGGGCCTAAGCGTGATCAACAAATCAAAGTCATATAGTCCATCCGCAATCCCTGATGGCGCTGCAGGTAGGACGGCGCGCTCAACCGCCATGCGTCCTGCCCGATCAAGCAGTGCGTTGCCTGAACTTTGTGCGATGTTGACACTGATCAGGCTGCCATTCGTTGACACTGTGATGCGGAGCGTCACGCCGCCGCGCGCGCGTGTTCCTGCGGGGTATCGTTTGCGGCGCTCAACAGCGTTTCGGATTGCACCCTGCCAGCGTGCCATTTGTGCTGGATCAGTCGTAGTGGCCTGCGCCGATGTCGTGGCAGAAGTTCCACGCCCTGCCTGTGCTGCGTTGCCACCGCCTGCCGCTTGTTCTGCGACTTGAGGTGGTGGCGTTGGGCGCGACACAGGGCGTGGTGAGGTGAGCGGTGGTGCCAGTGGTGTCGTTTTTTCGACGTCCGGCGAGGCGTCAGCACCAGGCGGCGTCTGAAGCGGGATGGCAGGTTGATTAGGACGCGGATTTGGTGAAATGGGGATCGCCAATGGCCTGTCGCTTGGCTGGGCTGGTGCGTTGATTTCAGGTGCAGAAACAGCAACCTCAGGCGGGCGATCCCAATCTGCGATCACGTCTCGCAAAGCCGAATTCACAGCGACTAAGGAAACGGCCCCATCGCCCATGTCCCCTGCAGCCTGACTGCCACCCGAAGGCAGCACTTGCCATGCCAGTATATGCGCCACCAGTGCGATGCCAAGGAATGGGGCGAATGTTGCGGCCTGGTTCATTTCGCGGTGACAGCAAGGTCAATCTGCGCCACACCCAAAGTGGATAACTGTCTGAGAATGCCCGCAACCTCACCAGCTGACGCATCTTGATCAGCACGGATAGCGATATGTGTCGGGGTGGTTTCGGCCAAGTTTTGCCAAACAGCATCGTTGTAAAGCCCCGCTGTCGATATCGCCCCGTCCTGCGCGATATATAGCGTGAACTCTGCGCCCAATTCAGCGTTGTTTGCCGCCTTGGGCAGGGTCAACTCAAATGGCGGTGGGGCCGCAATACTTGCTGACATCAGAAAAAAGATAAGCAGCAGAAAAACGACATTGATCATGGGAATGATCGCTTCAGACGGCTGCTTTTTGGTCGGGCGTTTGAACTGCATGTGCTTACTCCACCACAGCCAATTGCGTGAAACCCGCCTGCGTCAACAGATCCGCAATATCGATCAGCCGCTGCAGCGTGGTCTCAGCATCGGGCCGCAGCACGATGAGATCTTCAGGCGTTTGCGTCAGATCAATAAGTTGGTCGATCAGGTCGTCTTGTGGTGTTGCAAATCCATTGAGCGACACCCCGATCGGTGTCACTTCAACCAGTCTTGGCGGCCCATCATACCTGTCGCTGCCACCTGCCGCCAAAAGCGGCACTGCGGTGTCCCGGCCAAATTGTGCGGTCAGCATGAAGAACACCAAAAGCAAAAAAACCACGTCGATCATCGGTGTCAGGCTGGGGCGCCGCCGTACGCGTATCTGACCAAAACGAAACATCAGGCGACCATTTTGACCTTCGCTGCATTGGTAAAGGTCTGCGTTGCCATATCTTCCAGCTTGGCCTGCGTGTGGTCAACGATCCCTTCGAACCAACTGAGCGCAACAGCGGCGGGGATCGCGACACTCATGCCTGCGGCAGTGGTCAGTAACGCCTCCCAGATACCACCGGCCAAAAGGGACGGATCGGCCTGCCCCCCGCTTTCCTGCAAGATCCGAAATGCTGCGATCATACCCAGAACAGTGCCTAGCAGGCCGATTAGCGGCGCGATCGTCACGATCAGGTCCAGCGGGCGTAAACCGGACCGTAGTTGCCCAAGCTCCCGATGTGCCAGACGCTCGATTTCTTCGCGTGCGATGTCCTGCGGCAAGTGCATCGCATCATCGACACCGGTTGCAAAGCGGCGATAAAGCCTGTCCGTATCTTGAGATGCCCAGACACCTGCCCTGAAGAATTGCCAGATTTTCCAAAGGATCACGGCGAGTGTGATCACAGACAAAGCAGCAATCACCCAAAGCGCAGGCCCACCTGTATCAAGAAACGTGCGCAAGGCTGCAAGATCAATGTTCATCCTTCATGCCCCGGATTTTCCGCTTCAACATCTTCGCTAAGGGTGGATGCATCGAACCGCGCCGCCCATTGATCAAGCAGCTTGCTGTCGCCATGCAACCTGCGCCATTGCCGCAATCCGTTGCGCAGACCCGCCCTGCCTGTGCGCGTAGCAGGCTCTGATATGCTTTGCGGCAACTGGCCCGCTTTCAATGCGGCCCAAACGGTATTCTTCGCCGCGCAGTAATCATCTACCCCCCAATCTGACAGCAATGCTTGAAAGGCATCAAACGCTGCTTGGTTTAGCGCCTTTTCTTCCCCGAGCCGCCCGATTACAGGGTTTTCGGGGTGAAAGCCCGCACAAGGGATCCAGCCATCCGGAATGGGTGCATTGGCGGAATGCGTGCGGCCTGCGCGCAGAAGTTTGGGCAAGACATGCGTATGGGGCCCTTCGGGCGAGGTGCCGCCTGTGTCCGGTCCGCCGATCATCTGATACACCTCAACCCGCCCGATCCGTGTCAACGCCACGCGATGCGGATGCGCCTGCAAAATGGCGGGCATGGCTGGGTTTCCGGCCGCAAACAGGGACTGGCCAGAATGTGCACGCAAAATCTCCAGCAAGGCAGGGTCGGCGGTGCGAATACAGAAATCAACCTGCAACTGGGCAAGGCCCATGTCGAACAGGATCGCGCCACGATCCTGCGGGCGCAGCGCATCGTCATCCGAGCCCAGTTCCGTCAGGGTGTCACGCCGATGCATCGCGGCCTTGGTCGCTGGCAGGCAAAGCGATACCGCCTGACTCCATCGATGCGGGCGCGGGCTGAGTGTTTCGTAGGCGACAGGGCGTACCCCATTCAGGCGCGCGATCTGCACGCCCCCGCGATCTGTGACCTGCGTCATGTCGTTGGGCACGGCGGGTCTCTCATCTTTGACATGATGAAACTCGGCGATAGCCCCGAATGACCCCATGTTCCAACCTGCCTGCGGATCGGCAAGGCCTTTTTCCAGTACGGTTTGCAAGTCAGCCATCGGTGGTTCCTTCCTTCAAGTTGGGTTGATCAGCCAGCCAGTCACGCGCGCCGAAAAGTGTCGCGCGATAAACGGCGGCCCCCAATGCTTCGCCGATATCGGTGTGTAATCCTGCGTAGTCGTCGGGTCCAACGGGGGCGGCGACAGCGATGCAATCAGTGCCTGTTCCGGTGGCTTTCCCGGCGGGCAGGGCCAGCCCCGCATCCATGATCGCAGCTGTTCGTGCTTGGGTGGCAATGCTAAGCGCCTCGATCAGGCCAGTCTGTGTCAGCCCCCGGTCGAGGCGCACTGCCACGTTGATCGTGCCCCACGCCCCGGCGGGTCGCTGTACTCGATGACCAACACGCTCAGAATTTGATAATCCAACGGTCGCCACGCACTGGGCCGTGCATTGGTAAACTTGCGTTGTGATATCATGGAAGGCCGTCACGTTACGCGATGTCAGAAATGCAATAGCATCCAGCGATCCGTGCTGGCGCAGTTCGTTGTCCAGCCAGGCCCGTACATTCAGGTCTTTTGGCAGGTCGGCATTGCGTACCTCACGCCAGATGATGCGGCTTGCCCGCACAAAGCCCGGTTTGTTGATGGCCCAGCTGAGGACTTGCATCTCTGCGCCAAGATCAAAGCGCAGCCAGGGCCGGTTCACGGTGACGCCGCTCATCCGACAATCTCAAGCGGTTGAAAGACTGGGCCCTGCGCTGTTTGTTCAAACCAGACAGTGACGCCGAAGACAGTACGCATCAGCGCAGCGGTCAGCACATCGTCTGCTGTGCCATCAGCCACAATCCCCCCATCATGCACGACGATCAGGCGGGTACAATGCCGTGCGGCCAACCCCAGATCATGCAGCGACACGATCACCGATTTTCCTTGGGCCGCCAAGGCTGTAAAGCAGCCAATCGTGGCAATCTGATGGGCGGGATCAAGGCCCGCAATCGGCTCATCCGCCATCAAAAGCGGTGTTTCCTGGGCGAGGGCACGCGCGATCAAGGCACGCCCCTGTTCGCCACCGGATAAACGTGTGGCGTCACGGTTGCGCAATGCGGTGAGTTCCATCTGAACAAGCGCCCGATCCACTGCCGCCAGATCAGCATCAGAGGCGTGCTGGCCCACCCCCAAATGCGGCGTTCGTCCCAATGCGACAAGTGTTTCCACGCTGACCGGCCATGCAATTTCGCGGGCTTGCGGCATCCAAGCGACATGACGGCCCCGGTCGCGCGCGGACATAGCTGCGATAGACGAATGCCCCTCATGCGGCAAAAGACTCAAAACCGCACGCATCAGGGTTGTCTTACCCGCCCCGTTGGGGCCGATCAGGCCGATAACTTCGCCCTCTGCCACCTCAATATTCACATTGGACAGAATGCGCTGTTTTCGCAAGGTCACACCAAGATCACGAAGCTGAAGGAGTGTCATAGTCCTGCCCGCCTTGTCCGGTAAATCAGGTGCAAGAATAGCGGGGCACCGACCAGCGCGGTCAGAACGCCCAGCTTTAGATCGCGCGCGGGCAGAACGACACGCACTGCGATATCAGCGAGTAGCAGCATAATCGCCCCGCCCAGCATCGATGCCCATAACAATCGCCCCGGTCGTGCACCTACAAAACCGCGCAGGATATGCGGCACGACAAGCCCCACAAACCCGATAGCCCCCGCCACCGCTGTCGAGGCGCCCACAACAGCCGCTGTGCCAAAGATCAATGTCAGCCGCAGGCGGCGCAAGCCGATGCCCATCGCCTCCGCCGCGTCTTCGCCCAAGGTCAGCGCATCAAGTCCACGCGCCAAACTGGCCAGCAAAACTGACCCGGCAAGGATGAAAGGCAGCGCGATCCACACATGCGTCATGGACCGGTCAGCCAGCGATCCCATCATCCAGAATACGATCTCATTGGCGGCAAAAGGATTGGGTGACAGGTTCAGCACCAGCGATGTCAACGCGCCCGCAAGCGCCGAAATCGCGATGCCTGCCAAGATCAATGTCAGCGAGCTGCCCTTTGGGCCAGCTAATACCAATACCAACAAAACGCCGATCAACGCGCCCGCCAATGCCGCCACCGGCAGCGCGAACGCGATGCTGGCCGCAATGCCTGTTTGAATAGATAAAACAGCGCCAAGCGCTGCTGATCCTGACACGCCGATCAGCCCAGGATCCGCCAGCGGATTGCGTAGATATCCTTGCATCGCAGCCCCCGCCAACCCAAGTGCGCCGCCAATCACAACGGCCAAGATCGCACGCGGCAGACGGATTTCACGCATCACCAGCGTCAAGGGACCGGCGTCACCGGCGATGAGCGCGCGCAGGCTGTCCATTGGCCCGATCCGTGCAGGACCAACGACCAATGCGGCCAGAAAAAGGATCACCAGAAGGCCCGTCAGGATGATGAAAAGCCGGGTCATTCTGCGGTCATAGCTTTGCGTAAATCCGCCATGTCTGCGATGGCGCGTAGCACAAATGGTGTCCCGCAAACCCAATCACGATCCGTGAAACTGCCTGTCGCACGGCCCGCGCGTAGCGACTGCACAACCGGATGATCAAGAATTTCCTCGGACCGTGATGCGCCGGGATAAGGTTTGGCCGTGATGACAGCATCAGGCGCCGTCATCGCCAACACTTCCAATGGCATGATACCGCCGTCAGCAAATCCCGCCTCAGCCGCGACATTGGCAAAACCCGCCGCGGTCAGGATTTGCCCAGCCAGCGTACGATCACCGGAGGTGTATCCATTTGCGTAGTAAAGTGCAGCGCGTGGATGTTCCAAAACCTCGGTCTGCAAAGCGTCCAACTGGGCGTCGTAATCCGCAATCATACGCGCGGCATGGTCTTCTTGCCCCAGTACATCGCCCATTTGCATGATCCGGTCACGCACGTCATCTAGCGCGTAAGCCGGTTCAAAGACCGCCACGGGCACACCAAGGCGGCGCAGCATTTCTACGGTGGCACGCGTCGAAAAACTGCCCGCGATCACCAAGTCAGGCTGCATGAGAAAGATATCCTCGGCCAGGCCACGGTTAGGCAGATAATCCGTAGCTTCCGCCGCCATGGCAGAGCCGCGCGGGTCAAACGCCAGATAAGACACCGACACCAACTGGCCCGGCGCCGCAATCATCATGGCGAGCTGGTCGGTACACAGGTTCATCGAAACAACGCGCGCGGGTGCGTCAGCCTGTGCAATACCGGGTATGCCGCAAAACATACCCAGTACCAGAGCGACCAGTCTAGAAACGCGCATCAATGCCAACATAAGCCGCACGTCCACGCGACGCGAACCCCCAAACCTCGACTGCCTCGTCATCAAAAAGATTTGTAACGCGCCCCGTCAACGTGATGCGGTCTGTCAGATCATAGCGGGCCGCCACATCGACAGTTGTGAAATCAGGTAACTCTTCCGTGGTGCCACCAGTCCAGAATTGCGTGTCGAAATTGCCTGCAACATAGCGCAGATCGGTGGACACCGACCCACGGCCCGCAAATGTTTGCAACGTTGCCCCAAGTTTCAGCTCATGCTCTGGTCTGCGGATTTCAACGCTGCCATCGGGGTTTGTCGCGTCAATGTACGTATAGGCAAGGCGCAACTCCAAATCATCTGTCGCCTGAACATCGCCCTCAACCTCAATCCCCTGGCGGTCGCTGTCGCCGGATTGGTTTTCGAACGTGAACGCACCGGGGCCTGTTTCAATCGATGTAATCTCATCGGTCAGGGTTTCGTTGAAATAGGTCACGTCAACCATGCCACGCCCCGCAAAAACGGGAAACTCCACACCAATATCAAAGCTGCGGTTTTGTTCGGGTTCCAGATCGGGATTTCCTGTGAAACCAAAATCATCGGCGAAAAGCTCAAAGTAAGATGGGTTCACTACACCTGTGCCCGCCGATGCATGCAGACGTATCCCCCTATCACCCAGCGTGTAGGACAAGCCAACATTCCAGGTCGTCGCATCCTCAAACACGTCGTTGTCATCGAACCGCGCACCTGCCTGCAGGTCGAGCCCATTGGCAAAGCTTGCCCGATATTCCAGCGCAAAGGACGTGGCTTCGCGATCAAACAAGGGATTGGAACTACTGCTGTCGCGCTCATTCTCAACGAGCAAGTTGATCAGTTGATCCGCCTGCGCGACCGCACCGTCCAGTCCGTAGCTCAGGCGGTATTTCACAGCCTCTGTCGTCGTTTCCGTGGCAGGATCGTCGCCAAAGCTTTGCTCGTTCTCGGTATTCTCATAGGCAAGGCGATGTGTCAGGCGGCCTGCCAGCATGGCGTATTCCGCGAAAACCGCGTAAGTCTGTTCGTCCCGATCACTGAAGAGGG